>CANGMV010000179.1 GCA_947454745.1 Bacteroidota bacterium
AGTTTATTTTTATTTTGACTTACCAGCGGAACATCGCGTTTTTCATTTTATGGGTGAACCGCAAAAAACGCAACATATTGTGATGGCAAATCACGAAGCAACTTTGTCGGCTCCTTGGAGTACGCATTTTGGTTGCGGTACGAGTAATTATGGTTTTATTTGGGGCATGGCTGGTGAAAACTTAGTGTACACCGATATGGATCCTGCACCTATTAATACATTGAAATAAACATTGCAAGTTCCATGAAGAAAGTATTTTGTTTTGGAGAAATATTATTGCGCTTTTCACCCAATTTGCAAAAGCAATGGATTCATGAACATTCCATGCCCGTTTTTATTGGTGGTGCCGAATTGAATGTGGCCAAGGCTTTGGCTGCTTGGAAGCAACCCGTAAAATATGTTTCTGCCTTACCTGATAATTATATTTCAAAAGAAATTATAGAGTCTTTACAACAGGAAGGAATACATAGTAGTTCGATGATAATGAGTGGTGAAAGAATTGGAACTTATACTTTACCAATGGGAGCAGATTTAAAAAATGCAGGAGTGATATATGATCGCGCTTATTCTTCTTTTTCATTTTTAAAAAGAGGCATGATTAATTGGGAGGAGGTTTTAGAAGGATACGATTGGTTTCACTTTACCGCTATTAGTCCTGCTTTAAATGCTAGTATTGCTGATGTATGTGAAGAAGCCCTGGAATTTGCAACTAAAAAAGGAATGACTATTTCGGTAGACTTAAATTATAGAGCCAAATTATGGCAGTATGGCAAAAAGCCATCGGAAGTAATGCCTGCTTTAGTAAAGTATTGTCATGTGGTAATGGGTAACGTGTGGAGTGCTCATCAGTTATTAGGTACGCAATTAAATCCAGCATTAAATAGTGATTGTGAAAAAGTATTTTATATTCAACAGTCCGAAATTGTTTCTAAGGAAATAATGGCTACTTATACTAATTGTAATGTAGTAGCCAACACCTACCGTTTTTCGGAAGGGGATGCTGTTCGTTATTATGCGACCCTAACTAATGTTTCGGAACATATTGTTTGCAAAGAGCATTTTACCGAAACCGTAGTAGATAAAGTAGGCAGTGGAGATTGCTTTATGGCAGGATTGATTTATGCATCTTTACAAAAATATTCCACTGCACAAACTATCAACTTTGCTGCTAGTGCCGCTTTTGGTAAATTGCAAGAAGTAGGAGATAGCACTCAACAAAATATACAAACGATTCAATCTAGATATTAAAAAAAAGCTTATGCATAGTATAGACAAAGTAACTCAACACATTTTAAATTCAAAACTCATTCCTTTGTTTTACGAAGACGATGTGCAAGTAGTTGTGGATGTAGTGAAAGCATTGTATGCAGGCGGCATTCGAACTATCGAGTTTACGAATAGAGGTGCAAAAGCATTGGATAATTTTAAAGCCTTAGTAGCCTTAAAAAATGAAATGCCCGATTTGTATTTGGGTATTGGCACGATTAAATCGGAAGAAGATGCAAAAAAATATATTGATGCAGGTGCCGACTTTTTAATCAGTCCTGTATTTGATGCATCGGTTGCAGATATTGCTTATTTACACAAAGTATTATGGATACCAGGTTGTATGACGCCTACCGAAATTCACAATGCTCAAAATGCTGGTTGCGCAATTGTGAAATTATTTCCGGGCAATGTGTTAGGGCCTGGATTTATCGAGGCGATTCGTCCTTTGTTTAAAGAGGTGCAATTTTTGGTTACTGGAGGAGTTGATGCAACCGAACAAAGTATTATGAGTTGGTTGAATGCTGGTGCTTCGGGGGTTGGATTAGGCAGCAAGTTAATTACAAAAGGTGTGTTAGCGAATAAACAGTATGAGTTGTTAACGCAAACCGCAAAACAACTTTTATCCATTCAAGGTTTAAAATAATTTTATGCAGAAAAAGATTGGGAATATTAGATGGACAATTTGCGCATTGGTATTTTTTGCTACTACCATTAACTATTTGGATAGAGCTGTAATAAGTTTATTAAAAAGCACACTTACCAAAGAACTAAAATGGGACGATGCAGACTATGCAAATGTTGAAATTGCTTTTAAAATTAGTTATGCCATTGGGTTAATGTTGGCTGGAAGAGTGATTGATAAAATAGGTACCAAAAAAGGGTATAGTTGGGCTACGGGTTTATGGAGTTTAGCCGCCATTGCTCACGCATTTGCAAAAAATGTATTTGGCTTTGCGTCAGCAAGAGCTGCATTGGGCGTTACAGAAGCAGGTAATTTTCCCGCAGCTATTAAAACTACTGCAGAGTGGTTTCCCAAAAAAGAACGTGCACTTGCAACAGGCTTATTTAATTCTGGTGCAAATATTGGTGCAATAGTTGCCCCATTAACAGTGCCATTTATTGCAGTGAATTATGGATGGCAATGGGCATTTGTAATTACTGGTTTATTGGGACTTGTTTGGTTATTCTTTTGGCAAAAATATTATCGTACACCTGCTACCCATCCTAAAATTACACCCGAAGAGTTAGCGTATATTAATTCAGATGTTGAACCTTTAGAAATCAATGAAGTGCCTAAGGTGGAGAAAAAATATACTTGGGGCATGTTATTGGGGTATAAACAAACATGGGCTTTTTCAATTGGTAAATTATTGACCGATCCTATCTGGTGGTTTTATCTTTTCTGGTTACCTGATTTTTTAGAAAGTCAATATCATTTAAAAGGAACACAAATTGCATTACCGGTTGCTGCAGTATATACTTTATCTGTAATTGGAAGTATTGGAGGTGGTTGGATTCCTTTAAAATTAATTAGTAAAAATTGGCCAGTATTTAAAGCACGTAAAACTTCGATGTTATTATATGCCTTTTTAGTATTGCCTATTTTATTTGCACAATATTTAGGTTCAATCAATATGTGGTTGGCGGTTCTAGTAATTGGTATAGCAGCAGCTGCACACCAAGCATGGAGTGCAAATATTTTTACTACAGTAAGCGATATGTTTCCTAAACATACCATAGGGTCCGTAACTGGTATCGGTGGTATGTTTGGTGCAATAGGAGGTATTCTATTATCCTTATTGGTACAAAAGAATTTATTTGTTTACTATCGTGGTATAGGACAAATTGAAACTGCCTACTATATCATGTTTGCATGGTGTGCGCTTTCCTATTTACTTGCATGGTTTATTATGCATCTGTTAGTTCCTAAAGTGAATGTGATTGAGGATTAGTATCAGATAATTTTAGTAAATAATTATTTAGTTAAAAAACACTTCGTCTACAAAAATCCAAGCGGGTGTTCCTTTCCCAGGATGCCATGCTGGTAGTTGCTTTAGATTGCGAAGTGTAAACTTGTAGTAGTTATATACTTTTGCATTTGGCACTTTTATTTTAAAAGCTTGAGCTTGATTGATATTTGGTTCCTTTGTGTATGCTTTTGTGATTGAAGTAAAATCAGCATTTTGAATCATTCTAAATAGTTTGCCATCCTCACTACCTTCAATTTGAATTGTTTGAATAGGAAATATATAACTACCTGTATTAATAAGCGCATTAAAAATAACCTCATTTAATGCTGTTGCTTTTTTAAATTGCATTACAAATTCCA
>CANGMV010000180.1 GCA_947454745.1 Bacteroidota bacterium
GGGTCTTTATTGTGTTTAGGCACAAAAGAAGCACCCATTTATTTAACCTATCCTGGTGTGACAAGAACCGATCAATTAGGTGCGAATCCGGATACAGACCCGGCTTTAAAAGGAAAATGGACAGGTGTAACTGGTGCTACTACATGTCCTTTGATTGTGTTTAAATGGACCCATGTTGATTTTGGAGGTGCAGCTATCAGTTCGGCAATGAAAAGCTTTACAGGTAGTTCAAGTCCTTACCCAGTATACTTTGCGAATCCCGATGGAAGTTTTGTTTTAGAAGATTCTTGGATTTACGGAAGTGTGGATGATCCATTTAGAATTAATGGTGGAAAGATTCATGTAATGAGAAATACTTTCGAAAAATGTGGATATACAGGTGGCGAAGCTATGAATTCAAAAGCTGGAACGATTGGTGATTTTGCTTACAATTTATGTGTGGGTATGGCAACGAATGGTCCAAAGGTTTCTAATATTAACGTAGCAGTTGGTAAGCCAGGATCCAATGTGCGTATTTATAATAATACTATTGTGAATTGTGGCTTCCGTCGAGCAGCAGCAGGTAGAGGCGGCTCAATTAATTTTGAAGAAGGTGCTGGTGGTATGGCATATAATAATTTAATTGTAAACTGTAAGTTTGGATTACGTATCGTTAACAATCCAATAGCAGATACAGCTAATATTAAGTATGGCTACAACTATTATTATGCCGATTCATTATCGGTTGCGAATCAGTTTATCCCTTCATTAGCCGTGAGTACTGCAATTAGTAAAGCACAAGAAACAGATATTCCAAAACCATCTACTTATTTACCAGCTGGCTGGTTAATAGGACAAGCCTATGTTGCTAATGCAGCAGTAGTAGGCGCGAATAATCCTCAATTCATTAACGCCCCTGTGCCTTTGCCAGCTGGCTTAATGTTAAGAGACATTGCGGTAGTAGGTACTTCAAATTATGCTTTAAAATCAAACTCGCCTTGTATTGGTGCAGGTTTTACTGGTTTCTCTCCAAGAGCAGATGTGATTTTAGATAATAGATTGGGTGCATCAGAAATCACCCCTCCAGGTAAAGATATTGGTTGCTACCAAAGCAATGGTAGAGGTAACCAACACTAATTAATTATAAAGTACTTTGTTTTTAATTTGAATTAAAGGTGTCCTAATGAAAATTACGGGCACCTTTTTATTATATCTAATTTTTATGAAATCACGCTTTTCATTTTTTGTTATTATAGTTTGCTTATTTGCAGTAAGTACTAATATGAGTGCACAATCTGTAACTAGGTCGTCAAATGATAGTATCGTACAATTCTTATTTACATCCGATGTTCACTTTGGTTTAGTAAAAGAAAAGTTCAAAGGAAAAGTAAATGTTTCAGCCTTGGAAGTGAATAAAGCCATGGTGGTGGTTATGAATCATATGAATGGAAAATATTTACCTAATGATAGTGGTGTTCAATCCAGTCAGCAAATTAAGGGGATTGATGCATTGGTCATTACAGGAGATATTGCCAATAGAATGGAAAATGGGGTACAGTCTGCTACTCAATCTTGGAATGAGTTTAACTTGGTATTTGTGGATGGATTAAATGTAAAAAAATCAAATCATCAAAAAGCGGATTTATTTTTGGTACCTGGTAATCATGATATGAGTAATGCCATAGGATTTCACCGCAAAATGGAGCCAAAAAAAGATGCAGCTTCTATGTTGGGAATTTATAATTTAATGTTTCCTGACAAAGCAGTTACAAATTTTGATAGTACTTTATGCAGGGTGCATTACTCAAGAGATTTGAATGGAGTACATTTAATTTTTTTAAGTTTATATCCTGATTCAGCAGAAAGAGTTTGGATGGAAGTAGACTTGAAAAAAGTGGCGGTTACGACACCCGTTTTATTATTTGCACATTCAATACCCGAAGTGGAGCCAAGATTTTTTGAAAACCCGAATGGCTTACATGGTATAAATGATGAAGATAAGTTTGAGAACCTTGTGCCTGAAAGGTACAAAGATGGAAAAGATGTAAAAGGGGTGACCGCTATTGAGCAAAATGAATTTGCTGATTTTATAAAAAAACACGCTAATGTCAAAGTGTATTTTCATGGACATGAAAACTTCACTCAATATTATACCTATCAAGGCCCTAGAAAGGACATTAATTTAAATTGTATCAGAACTGATAGTCCTATGAAAGGAAGGTTTTCCTTAAAAGACGAGACTAAACTGGCCTTTGAATTAGTAAGTATTAATACGCAAACTCAAAAACTTACAGTAAGAGAAATCCTTTGGAATAGCGATGATGCTAGTCGCATACAATGGGGAATTTCAAAAACTATTATTTTGAAATAAAAACAATTTTACTTAATCGCCGCTTTTATTTTATTGAAAATTTCTGTGTTTTCATAAATGCCATCAAACAAGTAGGATCGATAGCCATAACTAAACACGGGAACTGGAATACCAGTATGGTCATTGGTAGAGAAGTTACCATGCACCACTTGGGCTTTATAATCTCCATCCTGTAAAGTTAAGCCACCCGTTTCATGGTCGCCAGTTATTATCACTAAGGTTCCTTTATGCGTATCTGCGTATTCAATTGCTTTACTAATTAATAAATCAAAATCGAGTACTTCGTTTACTACATATTGTAAATTGTTGGCATGTCCACCATAGTCAATTTGAGCAGCTTCGGTCATGATAAAAAATTTGTCAGTTGCTTTTTTTGCAAGTATCGTTGCTGTATTTTCAAAGGCAGTACTTAACCAAGTTCCTCTACCTTCTTTAATGGAAAGACCTGCTTTGTTATCAAGCACTAATGTTTTATGAAATGTATTCGTATTTAATTCGTTGATACTTTTTACAATATTATAATTGGGTAATAAACTATCTAAATTGTGATGACTGAATGACTTTATATTTTTCTTTTGTAGTATACCAATATCACTTATTTTGTCATTTCCTGCACCCGCCAATATTTGTACGTTTGAATGATTCAATTGTGCGATAATGTCAATGGAACTATCTCGGTCCAATGAGCGCGCAAAAAAGGCGGCAGGCGTTGCATCGGAAACATCCCCACTGCTAATAAGTCCAACATTAAAATTATTGACGGCTAAATAATCGGTAAGTAAGTTTAATTTTTTGCCATTTGGATCAATTGCTAAGTGTCTATTTTCGATTTTTTCACCAGTAGCCATAGAACTTGCCCCTGGTGCGGAATCCGTAACATAATTATCGGCAGAACTGGTTTTAGAAAAACCAAGATGCTTAAGATTAAAAGTTGTAAGTGACCCTCCATTTGCAGTATACCCTGCATACCATTGTGGTAAACTACAGCCGTCACCAATTAATAATATAATTTTATGTACACTACTATCCACGCCGTCATTACTATATTTTGGCAAATAGGTGGCTTGTTTGCTAGGCATTGCAGCACTTGTACTTGCTAAGCTTTTTAAAAATTTTCCAAGCTCCTGAATATGATCAGTATTGATATAGTCTACTTTCATTTTCATAAACTGAATCCAGGAATTGGCGTAATCAGGACTTGCCCAGAATCTTATTTTCTTTCCTTTTTGA
>CANGMV010000181.1 GCA_947454745.1 Bacteroidota bacterium
ACAAGTTGCTGAAATTCAAGTAATAGCAATGGGTCATTTAAATTTATACTCGAACTTGAATACTGCTTACTTTTAACTAAATATTCTGCTGCAGTAGCTAAGTCAATCTGCACAACCATACCACTATTGGCATAGGCATTGTCCCTTTTACTAGGGCTCCATCCATTCACAACAATTTCTCCAGGGGCGGTTGCTGCGGGGGCAATAATACCTCCTGGGCACATGCAAAAACTAAATACCCCTCGGTCACTTACTTGTTCCACCAAGCTATAAGAGGCGGGAGGGAGATTCGGCCCGCGAACTGCACAATGGTATTGAATAGCATCAATAATGGATTGTGGATGCTCAACGCGCACTCCAAGGGCAAAAGGCTTGGCTTCGATTAATATACCTTTTTCTTTAAGTAGTGTAAATATATCTCGAGCCGAATGACCGGTGGCAAGCAAAAGTGCCTGCGTTGGAAATCGGTCCCCATCCGAAGTGAGGGTTTCCTTTATTTGACCTTTTTCGAATACGAGGTCCACAAGCTTTTTTTCAAACAAAACCTTTCCTCCACTTTGCTCAATCTGTTCTCTCATGGCCGTAATAATGTGGGGGAGTTTATTGGTCCCAATATGAGGGTGGGCCTCATATAAAATACGCTCATCTGCCCCAAACTGATAAAACAGTCTTAGGATCTTGTCAATGCTTCCTCGCTTATTACTTCGGGTATATAATTTGCCATCGCTATAAGTTCCTGCTCCGCCCTCGCCAAAGCAATAATTGCTCTCAGGGTTCACAATGCCTTCTTTATTTAATTTGGCTAAATCGCGTCGACGGGAGCGAACATCTTTGCCTCTTTCTAATACAATGGGTCTTATTCCTAATTGGATACATTCTAGGGCCGCAAATAAGCCTGCGGGTCCTGCTCCAATGATGATCACTTCCTTTGCGTTAGCGGGCAGTGTTGGGAAAACAATTTTGTCCTCAAATCGAAGGGAGGGCGGTTCGTTTACAAAAGCCAAAATGCTTAAGTTCATCCAAACTTGTTGGCGACTTCGAGCATCGATAGATTGTTTGAGAATATGGTAGCCCGAAATATGGCTTGGGTCCTGCCCAATTGCTTTGGCTAAAATAGAAATTAGGGAGGAGGCATTGGCTGCTTCCTCCGGCTTAATGCGAAGTTGAATTTTGTTTTGCATGGGTTAGGTTTTTATCCTAAAAAAATGCTTTACGAGCTATTTCTAGAAAGGTAAGTCGTCACCTGATTCGCCTGGAGGCATATCAAAGTAGCTATTGTCGGTAGGGGCAGTGTCGCCACCTAATGAAACAGCTTCCATTCTCCAAGCATCAAGGTTGGTAATATAGTTGTCCTTGCCGTCTTTATTCCACTTTGAACCTTTAATATTGAACAACACTTTTACAGTATCGCCAAGGTTAAAACGGTCGGGCATGCTTGTGCGGTCTTGAACACATTGAAACTTTACATAATTGGTAATTAATTTGCCATTGATATCATCTGATTTTTCAATTACAAACTCCCTTGTTTTAAAGGTTTCTTTTCTTTGTACTGTATCGTATTTGGCAATTAATTTACCGGTTAATTCGTAGCTCATATTTATAATTAAGTGCGTAAAGGTAGTATTTAAACTGCATATGAATTGAGGGTAAATAATAAAGCAAATGGCCATTCGTTTTTGACTTTCTATAGGCCATTTTATAGCTAGAAAATATTTTGTAAAAAAAAGTGGATAAACTCTTAATTTATCGAAATTTGGACTATCTTGAACGCCTGATTATACCATAGGAATGTGAGCAAAATGAGTGTTTTTGGGACATGTTAAAAAAACCAAATAAAAAAGTTTTTTTTTCAACAATTGTTTTGAATATTCGCATTCTGATTAACAATTCGGTAATCAGTGGAAACGGTAGAATTTTCTTATTTCACTATATAAAGGGTTCGCAAAAAAAATGGCTAAAAGTGCAGATTTAATTTGGAGCAATTGTTTGAAGATCATTAAAGATATTGTCGAATGGCAGCACTTTAAAACATGGTTCGAACCAATACAGCCCGTAGACTTGAAAGAGAATGTGCTCATGATTCAAGTTCCTAGCCAATTCTTTTATGAATACATCGAAGAACACTATGTGAACTTATTAGCGAAAACTTTAAAGCGTGAATTAGGAAAAGAAGCAAGATTAGAATACCGCATCATGGTGGACAGCGGTAACAATAAAAAAGGATCAATGGATGTGCCAGCAAGTGGCATGAAGACCTACAATAACAATGAGATGAATTTCCCATTGGTGATTGACAATCCAGTGAAGAATCCATTTGTGATTCCAGGATTGAAAAAAATGCAAATTGATCCTCAATTAAACCACAATTACACTTTCGATTCATTTATAGAGGGTGATTGCAATAGAGTTGCTCGTCGTGCTGGCAAAACAGTAGCCGAAAAACCTGGTGCAAATTCCTTTAACCCATTGGTAATTTATGGTGGGGTAGGCTTAGGTAAAACACATTTGGCGCAAGCAATTGGAAACGATGTAAAACGCGTTCATCCAAACAAAGTGGTTTTATATGTAAGTTCTGAGAAGTTTATCAATCAATTCCAAGACCATAGTCGCAATAACGCTATTAATGACTTTATACATTTCTATCAATTAATCGATGTATTGATTATTGACGATGTACAATTCTTTAATCGTGCTGAAAAGTCTCAGGATGCGTTTTTTGCCATCTTTAACCACTTACACCAAAGTGGAAAGCAGTTGGTATTAACATCCGACAAAGCACCTAAGGATTTGGAAGGTTTGCAAGAAAGATTATTAAGTCGTTTCCGTTGGGGTTTGAGTGCGGACATTCAAGTGCCAGACTATGAAACGCGTATTGAGATATTAGAGAAGAAAATGAAGGCAGATGGGTTAGAAATGCCTAAGGAAGTGGTGAAGTATGTAGCGTATAATATTAATACAAATGTAAGAGAATTAGAAGGCGCGTTAATTTCATTATTAGCTCAGTCTTCATTGAATAAGAAAGAGATTGATGTTGAATTAGCGAAGAAGGTTTTACGCAATTTTGTGAAAACAAGTAGCAAGGAAATTACTATTGACGCGATTCAGAAAATGGTTTGTGAATTCTTCGAAGTGCCTTATGACAAATTGTTACAAAAAACACGTAAACGTGAAATTGTTCAAGCTCGTCAAATCACCATGTATTTAGCGAAGGCATTCACTAAGAATTCTTTAAAAACAATTGGAGAACATTTTGGAGGACGTGATCATACTACTGTAATCCACTCTTGTCAAACGGTGAAGGATTTAATGGATACAGATTCTATGTTTAGAGAGAATGTGATGGAGTTGACGCAAAAAGTACAATTAGCAGCCATGTAATTGGGTGAAACCCAGTTATTATATCACTGATTTATATGATATTGGTCCGGATTAAACTTTATTTGGTTTATTCCGGACTTTTTTTAGGAATTTAAAGAATCAGTGCTTATTTTTGCACCCCTCGAAAGAGGTTCGGAGGAGAGGTGGATGAGTGGCTGAAATCAGTAGTTTGCTAAACTGCCGTACGGGTTAAA
>CANGMV010000182.1 GCA_947454745.1 Bacteroidota bacterium
AATTTAGATGCATTTATTTACCATATTAGTTATTATAATTTAACGCCAGGCGCAGCGATTCCGGAATTGTTAAAAACGCATAGCGGATCACTGGAACTATTATGGAACATGGGTTTCAGGTCGCCACAAAAAGAAAAGAAAATAATTTCGAACATAGAAGGCGTTATTCAATTTTGCAAAGATTTTGAGATCGAACGTGACGCCCTACCCTATGAGATTGACGGATTGGTAATTAAAGTGAATGACTTTGCACTTCAAGAAAAATTAGGCATGACATCGCACCATCCAAGATGGGCCATCGCTTATAAATTCAAAGCGCGTCAAGCTACTACCATTTTAGAGAATGTAGAATTTCAGGTAGGCCGTACTGGCGCAGTTACCCCTGTTGCTAAACTACAAGCGGTGGCAATTGGTGGCGTGACCGTTTCAAGTATTTCCATGCACAACGAGGAGTATATAAGAGAAAAAGATTTACGCCTTGGAGATACAGTTATTATTGAAAGAGCGGGAGACGTGATACCTCAAATTGTACAATCCATTCCTGCATTACGAAAAGGGACAGAGCAAATTATTGAATTCCCTACTACCTGCCCTGTATGCGACTATGCCTTAGAGAAAGAAGAAACTGAAGCAGTGTGGAGATGTAATAATCCCGACTGTACTGCACAAATTGTGGAACGCATGATTCACTTTGTGAGCAAGGATGCCATGGACATTAAAAGTTTTGGCGACGCCAATATTAGAAAGTTTTATGAACTAGGATTACTTGCAAATATTCCACAAATCTATTCACTTGATTATTCGATAATTGGAAAATTAGAGGGCTTTGGCAAAAAGAGTGTCGACAACTTACAGGCTGCAATTGAAGCTTCTAAAAACCAACCATTGTATAGATTGATATATGCATTGGGTATTCGATTTGTGGGTGAAACCACTGCTAAAACTATTGCCTCCCATATTCATCATATTTTGGATTTAGAAAATTTAAGTGAAGAACAATTACAAGCATTTGAAGATGTGGGCGTAAAAGTTGCCAATAGCATTTACCATTATTTCCACGATGCTAAACATATTGCACTTATTAAAACATTGGAGGGACTTGGATTAAACATGATTCAAACCAATACCACTGCAGTAGACGGAAATTTATCGGGCTTGAATTTTTTATTCACTGGCACCCTTACACAATTAAAGCGTTCCGATGCCGAAGCCATGGTCGAAGCGCGTGGCGGTCATATATTAAGTGGTGTAAGCAGTAAGTTAAACTACTTGGTAGTGGGCGAAGACGCAGGTAGCAAATTAGAAAAAGCAAAAAAAATAGCCTCGATAAAAATTATTACCGAGGCCGAATTTATTTCCTTAATTGGATAATTAAATAATACCCTTGCTTGCAAGGTACTCTGCAATTTGTATAGCGTTCGTAGCAGCTCCTTTGCGTAAGTTATCACTAACGATCCACATGTTCAAAGTTTTTGCTTGTGTTTCGTCACGACGTAAACGACCTACAAATACTTCGTCTTTTTCATGAGCCCATAAAGGCATTGGATAAATTTGAGCAGCGTCGTCCTGTTGTACAATAATACCAGGTGCAGCAGCTAATTCAGCAATCACTTCTTTTAAATCGAATTCATTTTCAAACTCCACATTAACGCTTTCGCTATGTCCACCCATCACCGGAATACGCACTGTAGTTGCAGTTACTTTTATAGCATCGTCTTGCATAATTTTGCAAGTTTCTTTTACCATTTTCATTTCTTCTTTGGTATAGCCATTTTCTAAGAAAACATCAATTTGAGGAATCGCATTTAAATCAATTTGATATTTGTAGGCCATGTCATCGACAGAAAGTTGTTTGCCAGCACGCTCCTCCATTAATTGATCAACTGCTTTTTTGCCTGTACCTGTTACACTTTGGTAAGTACTTACAATTACTCTCTTAATTTTATATTTTGCATGCAATGGCTGCAATGCAACCACCATTTGAATCGTAGAACAGTTCGGATTGGCAATAATCATATCGTCCGCAGTTAATACATTTGCATTTACTTCGGGTACTACTAATTTTTTAGTAGTATCCATTCTCCAAGCCGATGAATTATCAATTACGCGAATACCCGCAGCAGCAAATTTTGGTGCCCACTCGGTTGAAGTGCCACCACCTGCCGAAAATAGAGCTACTGCTGGTTGAGCAGCAATACCTTCTTCCATTCCAACCACCTTATACGCTTTACCTTTGAACACAACTTCCTTTCCAGCAGAACGCGCAGACGCTACTGGAATTAATTCAGTTACTGGAAAATTTCTCTCAGCTAGTACTTGTAACATTTTTGTGCCTACTAGCCCTGTGGCACCTACTACTGCAACACGCATGGTTATTGGTTTTTATTTTTTAAAATACATTTTCTACCTCTTCAATGACGAACAAAAAAGCCCTCCAATTTCTTGGAAGGCTTCTGAGTATATTTATTCGCATACAAACAATCAGACCTTCCTCTTAGAGTGGTTTCTTAATTTGTTTTGTATGTTTATTATTCATCATTGTGGAACAAAATTAATTGGATGCAATCATTTCACCAAATTAAACTAATTCAATATCAAAATTGACTAAAGAAACAAACGATTGTACGCGTTCTTTAATCTCATCCATATTGATCTCTGTTAATCTTTGTGTGCCAAATTTCTCCACACAGAAGCTTGCCATAGCACTGCCTAAGATAATTGCAGACTTCATGTTTTCGAATGAAAAATCTTTGGTCTTAGCCAAGTGTGCAACAAAGCCACCTGCAAAAGTATCACCCGCACCGGTTGGATCAAACACTTCTTCTAAAGGTAACGCAGGTGCGAAGAACACTTCGTTCTCATGGAATAATAAAGCACCATGTTCTCCTTTCTTAATGATTAAATATTTAGGGCCCATTGCCATGATTTTCTTGGCAGCTTTCACTAAACTATACTCGCCACTTAATTGACGTGCTTCACTGTCATTCACCATTAACACATCCACTAAACTAATTGTATGCAACAAATCATCCAGCATAATTTCCATCCAAAAATTCATCGTATCCATTACGATTAATTTAGGACGATTTTTCATTTGCTTAATTACGCTACTTTGAACACCTGGCACTAAATTACCTAACATTAAAATATCACAATCCTGGTAGCTATCAGGAACTACAGGCTGGAAGTTTTCTAGGACATTCAACTGTGTGTCTAAGGTATCTCGCGTGTTCATATCTAAATGATATTTTCCACTCCAAAAAAATGTCTTTTCGTCTTTCTTAATTTGTACTCCTTCTAAAATCACACCTCTATTTGTTAAGGCATCTAATTCTGATTGAGGAAAATCGCCACCTACTACCGAAATTTGTTTTACAGGTGTAAAATTAGAAGCGCACCATGCAATATAAGTTGCTGCACCACCAATAATTTTATCACTTTTCCCAAAGGGTGTTTCGATGGCATCAAAGGCCATAGATCCTACGACTACTAAAGACATTTTGTTGATTTTTGATTTTCAGCTGCGAAACTACGCAATTTTAGGATTCCCTAAGTGATTGATAATCA
>CANGMV010000183.1 GCA_947454745.1 Bacteroidota bacterium
AATCCTCGTAGCTAATCTTATTTAATGGATCAATTAAATCCTTTGCACGACGACTTCGATTGTCATGGTATAATTCATATCCATCATTAGGATCAAAATTAGCAGGATTTAAATTGTCTTTTTCGTCAGAGGCTAAAAAGGGGGAATGATTGGTATTAAATAAATAACCACTTGTAGGGTTAGTATATTGAGGAAGTTCACTCAATGGCTTAAACTTGGTCCATAAAGTGGCCTTTGTATTACCCGGAACGGTACTGCTCCAATGATAAGCTGTGTCGGGGTTTCGGTAAGGCATTTTACCGTTAGAGATATAATAAATGGTATCCTTATTGTCGGCATACATAATATTAAACATGGCTAAGTGATTTTGATTCAACGCCTGTTTAAACTGAGTAAAATTTGTTGACCTGTTCATGGCATACCATTGTTGTAATGCACCTGCGTCCATTAATGAAGGCAAACGCATGGAGAAGAACGCGCCTTTTGGAGTAGCCACAGTTGGTCCGTAAATAGAATTATACACTGTCTTGTAAATTGGAAAAGGAATGCCCTTAATATTCAATTTTATTTTTCTTTTTTCAAGTGCTAACCATTCGCCATCAACCTTGTATTGATTAGGATGTGCTTTGTCGGTTTGTAATTGATACACGTCAATTTTGTCTTGAAAGTTAACAGTATGTGCCCATGCCAATGTAGGTGTTACCCCATGAAAAATAAGTGGTGCGCCAGGAAATAAACCACCTAAAATATTCCATCCTTCTTCACTTTGTAAATGTGCTTCGTAAAAAGCAGTTGCACCTTCAATAGGCTGATGCGCGTTAATCACTAACATGTTTTCGCCTGTTGTAGATTTACTTGAATGAATGGCAAAGGCATTACTACCTTCCCCTGTAAATCCTTCTAAATGAGGTATAGTGCCGTTTAAGATCTTAGGTAAAGCTTTATCTACTCCACAAAAAACCGCTACCGAAAACACGGTAGAAGATAAATATTCTTCTACTGAGATTGGAAACACATGTTTATTTAATACTTCCTTTGGGTGTGCTTTTGCATATGCTTCTAATCCCATCAAATAGCCTTTTACTAAAGCTATAAACTTAGGGTCCATCTGTCCAATTTGTGCATCCACAATAGCACGCGTGTTTAATAGGCCAACTACGAAATCGATGGGGGCTCCTTTTTTACCTATATAAGTAGCAATTTTACCTTTTCCTGTAAGTAATAGCGTTTGAATGGTTGTAAAATCGTCTTGTGCGTGTGCCCAAGCCAAACCATAAGCTACTTCTGGATCGGTTGGAGCAAATATATGTGGCACACCATAACTGTCTCTCGCAATTGTAATATTTTGTGTATGTATAATTGGTCCTTCATTTTGTTGTGCTTTTGAATTTGTCGCTGTCGTTAGAGCGAAAATGAAGCATAAAAATTGTGCAAGCCTTTTAACCATGTGTTTATTTTAAAATGATGAACTGTAATTTATAGATTATATCTAAATTTGCCCTACTTATTAAATACAAATACATAACAATGATAGAGTCTAAAAGGTTTGGTTCCAAAAAAGCATTAATTGATATTGATGAAACGATTTGTTTTTATTCAGATAAACGTGTGTATGAATTAGCTGAACCTAATTTTGACAATATTGCAAAAATTAATAAGTTATATGAGGAGGGTTGGCATATCACGTATTGGACAGGAAGAGGAGAAAGTTCAAAGCGTGATTTAAAAGGCTTGACCTTGGAGCAGTTAACAAAATGGGGTTGTAAGTTCCACGATTTAATCACGGGCTATTGTCCTAATGGTGGACCTACTAAACCTAATTTTGATTTAGTGATTGACGATAAGGCAAAAAGAATCGAAGAATTATAAGCTTAGTATAGTGCATAAAAAAAGAGGCTCTACCATGGAGCCTCTTTTTTTATGAGTAGTTTTCAACTATAATTGTCGAATCCAAATATTTCTAAAGCTTACAGGATTGCCGCCATCTAATCCATGATCTTGTAAAATTAAAGGCATTTTGTCGGCATGCTTCACATATTTAGGCAACCCAATCCATTCTACACCTCCATATACAATCGCATTGTTTTGTACTAAAATTCCATTTAGTAAAACAGTCATGCGAGCAGGCGTAGCTAAATCGCCATTGTCTTTAAACTGAGGAGCAGTAAATACAATATCATAGGTTTGCCACTCACCTGGTTTTTTACAAGCTGTAACAAGTGGAGTATGTTGCTTATAAATACTTCCAATCTCACCATTTACATAAGTTGGATTATTGTAGTTGTCTAAAATTTGTAATTCGTAACGGCTCATAAACCAAATACCACTGTTACCTCTTGTTTGGTTGCTTCCTTTTATTTCTGCAGGCTCTCTAAATTCAAGATGTAACTGGCAATCTCCAAAAGCTTGCTTTGATTCTAAGTCTCCGCTTCCTTTTACTACTGTCATAGCACCGTCAGCCTCTAATTTCCAGCCTGGCGCACCACCGTTCTTTTTTTGAAAAGCTGTTAAGTCCTTGCCATTAAATAAAACAATCGCATCCGAAGGTGCATCAGATGGATTCGTGCCAGGCGTCACCGATTTAGGGATCGGATTCCACTCTTCGGTTTTAGCCGCTTCGTATTCTAAACTATCCTGTCTACTTTTAAATTTGGATTGTGCATTGGCAATCATACTAAAAGTACATACTGCTACACTTAATAAAGCAATTTTTTTCATACAAGCAATTTTATAATGTATAGCAATTTAATACCATTATTTTAAAATCAACAAAGAACTAGCTGTTATTTTATGAGTGATACACCTTAAAATGGACTTAGTATATATACCTATTGGTCTAATTTAGGCTATTGTTGATTAGGGCTAATACAATCAATTCTAGGGCCATCTAAATAAGATGTAACTAGTAAAATCAAAAAAAGATCATAATTGGCTTGCTTCGATTTATAAAACACTCATAAATCAATACCATGCAAAGTCAAGTTATTATTTGCGATCAACAAACCGTATACGCATTAGGGAGTGCAAGTTTGGTCAAAAAACATCCCCAATATAAACAAGCAAAAATTATTGACGACTTGTCGGAGTTATACAATAATAACTATACAGGAGCCGAAAGTGTATTGGTGGTAGATAGTAGTATGTTTGATTTTTCACAACAACATTTTAGAGAAAGCATTGTAAACTTAAAACAGCGTATTCCTGTAATGGTGGTGTTAAATACTTACGACGATAAAATACTTTATCAACTCATTGATAATGGAATTTCTGTGATTGTATCCAGAGATGTGACTAGAGATGAATGGTTAAAGGGACTCGAAATGGCGAAACATGACAAGGTATATTTTAGCACCCATATTGCCAATAAGGTTTTTGCTTTAGTTAATAATATGGAAGATATTCAGTTGGACGATAAAATGAATCAACTTTCTTTATTTGACAAATACATTTTAATTCGTATTTGCGAGGAAGCGCCTAGTAAATTAATTGCTTTTGAGT
The DNA here is from genome assembly GCA_947454745.1 of Bacteroidota bacterium. GTDB lineage: Bacteria > Bacteroidota > Bacteroidia > Chitinophagales > Chitinophagaceae > Sediminibacterium. The sequence continues at coordinate 3,499 of CANGMV010000183.1, forward strand.
TAAGCTGTAGCAAAAGAACTGTGGAAGGGCATCGCACTAAAATGATGCAATTGTTTGAAGT
>CANGMV010000184.1 GCA_947454745.1 Bacteroidota bacterium
AAATAAGTAGCATCCATTCCAATATAAACACCGGCTGTAGCATTGTCAACTTTAATACCTTGTTCATTTAAAAACGCAGCGGATCCAATCCAAATAGCATGCCCGTTGCAAATGGCCTGCGTACCTTTCCCAATATAATTTTCGATTTTATCTACCTTATTAACCACTAAAGACTGATTACTAAAATACTGCGTTATGAGTTGACTCAATGGATGCAGGGATTCTCTAGTAACTGAATAAATAATGGTCGCCTGTTCCTGCGTGAGCTTAGCACCTTCATATTCCAAATGTGTGTCCTCGTGATTCGTAAGTGTCCCAGTTTTATCAAATACAATGGTATCAATTTTTTCAATCGCTTCCAATACCGAACTGTTTTTACAATACATTTTAAACTTACCTAAGTACCTTAATACGTTCCCATAGGTAAATGTTACAGTCAACAATAAGGAACAAGGACAAGCCACAATTAAAACCGATGTAATGGCTGGTAAAATGTGATTGGGATTCACTATCCACCAATAAATGCCCGTACAAAAAGCAATACTAAACAACACATAAGTAAAGTATTGACTCCAAGGATGCACAAAAGATTTGTCTACATTTTTATCGGTATTCAGTAAAGGACTATTCCATAATTCAGTGATATAACTTTGACCAACTGGCTTTAGCACTTGCACATGAATAGCGCGTCCTTTTTGAATGCCTCCCGCAAAAACAGCTGCTCCTTTTGCAACTTCAATGGGTGCATTTTCGCCTGTTACAAAACTATAATCAATTAAGGCACCATCTGTAAGCAATAGTGAATCTGCTGCTACCATTTCGTCACTACGCACTAATAAAATCTCTCCCTTTTCAATGCTCGACAATGGCATGTTGATTTCCTTACCTTCCTTTAATACGGTCACTCCTAACGGGAAAAAAGAAGTATAGTCCCTGTCAAATGAAAAAGAATCATAGGACTTATCTTGAAACCATCTTCCTACTAACATGAAAAACACAATACCACTCATACTATCTAAATAACCGCCACCTGTATGCGTAAGTATTTCATATACACTTCGACCAAACGTAACTAAGATTGCCAACGCAATTGGCGCATCAATATTCAACCATTTTTGTCTTAGTCCTGTATACGCCGAAACAAAAAATCCACTTGCACTATACAACAAAATTGGGATGGATAATATCAAATTCAGGTAAACGAAAAAAGGCCTTAGGCTTCCCAAATCTCCAATACTCGTGGACAAATAATCGGGAAAACTCAACATCATAATATTACTAAAGCAAAATCCTGCCACCCCAATTTTAAACAATTGTTTTTTGTTTACTTTTTTCTTTTTTAGCCAATCATTACCGCCTAAATGTATCATAGGCTCGTAGCCTACAAATGCCAATAGTTGTACTAATTCCTTTAATGTAATTTTACTTGGATTATATATAATCTTAATTTCCTTTTTCTCAAAATGCGTTTGAGAATGAATGATGCCCGGATTGATTTTATGCAAATTTTCCAATAACCAAACACAGCTTACGCAATGTATTTGAGGAAGATAAAAAACAACATGTGCTTGATCGTCTAACTTAAATTGAATCAGCTGATCCTGAATCGCAACACTATCTAAATAATTGTATTTATCGGAAGCAAAAACCCCTTTCGCTGAAACACCTGGCATTTCGGATAAGTCATAATATTGACACATCCCATTTTCATCCAATAACTGAAACACCATTTTGCAACCATCACAACAAAAGAATTTATCCTCTACTTTGATGTTTTCATCACAATCCGCCCCACAATGGTAACAATGTTGTTGCATAATTTAGAAATCAAAGGTGCACCTTAATTTGAACAACCTATATGAGCCGAATCAAACAAATGAATGACTATCCTCATAAATCTATGGCAACATTAGTTCTGTTTTGGCATCCAAGGCATTTTGTACTTCATAATAACCTTGTTTATACCATTGCATTCTTGCCAACAAAGCCAACAATTGATTTTGTATATATGCCTTGTTCTTTTCCAATGATCTTAGGTTATTTTTTTGGGTAGGATTCGCATAAGTTACTAATGCTTTCCATAAATCCACTTGCTTATATGCATTTAAATACTCGGCAGTATTCTTAAATCCCTTCATGGTATTTTGTTGTTGCACATACCAGTGTAAAATAAAATCATTCAATAAATTATCTTCCCAAATGGTTCTATAGGCCGAATCTACAATAATACTCGAACCCACAATCCATTTATCGGGATAAATACCACCTCCACCATATACCACATGCCCCTTTGGCGTTTTAAACGCTTTGCCTTTCACTGCTGAATCTTGTTTGCCCATCGCGTCTTCCTGAATACGATTCACATAAGCATGCTCATATTCCATCTTCCCTTTTTCATAAGATCTTTGAATATTTCTACCTAATGGTGTATAATATTTAGCAGTGGTTAATCTTAATGCCCCTCCATTGGAAAGTCTGAATTGTTGTTGCACCAATCCTTTACCAAAGGACCTTCTACCAACAATGGTTGCTCTGTCCCAATCTTGTAAAGCACCCGCCAATACCTCACTTGCCGATGCCGATGACTCGTCCATCCAAACAGTTAAGTTGCCTTGTTCAAATAAACCTTCACGCTTACTATTATATTCTACTCTTGGCGAATGAGCCCCTTGTGTATATACTAATAATTTATTACCTGGAATAAGTTCGTCCGCTATAGCCACTGCCTCCGACAATAATCCACCTCCATTGCCTCTTAAATCAATCACCAAGGATTTAATGCTGTCCGCTATTAAGGGTTCTAATGCTTGCATAAATGCTTCATAGGTACGATCTGCAAATTTATTAATCCGAATATACCCCACACCTGGTTTAATTTCATAAGCAGCATCTACAGGCGAAACAGGTACATTGTCTCTATGAATCGTGATGGTCTTTTGTGCCGTGCCCGATAAAACTTGCAACTTTACTTGACTATTCGACGGGCCTTTTAATTTAGCACGAATCGCGTCTCCATCCCATTTTTTTCCCGAAAGTTGAATGCTATCATCTGCTTTCAATAAAATATCTCCCACTTTTAAGCCCGCTTTAAATGCAGGACCATCCTTCATCACATAGGCTACAAAAACGCTATCCCTGTTTTGTTGAAACTCAATGCCTATGCCTTTAAAATTGGACATGAGTTGTTCATTCACATCCACCAAATCAGCAGGTGGAATATACACCGAATGTGGATCCAATTGAGATAAATAATAATCAGCCAATTTTATATTCGCGCTATCATTAGGTATTTCTTCTACATATTTCGACTTCACTAAATCGATAATTTCTTGCATGGGACTTGCATCGCTTGACTGCATACTCCCCAACGAAAAATTTCCCTTAAAAAATACACCCAACCCAACGCCGATAATTAATACTAAAGCATAAGAGATGGGGGTAAACCAATTTGATTTGTTATTTTCTTGCATGTTCATATTCTATCGGCTAAAATTACATTAAAATGGCTATTTTCACACACAAGACTTTATATATGCGCAAGAATTACAT
>CANGMV010000185.1 GCA_947454745.1 Bacteroidota bacterium
AGCAGACTTTATAGCTTCGTCGTTTGCATCGTTGGAACTAGCATGAATTTTAACTGCATTCACAGCGGCTTTTGCTTTTACTTGTTTGCTAGCACCTACTTCGGGTGCTGGAGCTTCCTTGCTTAATGGGGGAGTATCACCTTGTCCTGTTTCGCTATTACCCAAATTCACTTCCATATAGGTAGGCTGTGGAGGGGTTATGATAGGAGGTGTTTGTTGCCATTGCAATACAAAAAACAACAAAGCAATGCATACACAAATTAGCATTGTGTAAATACTGGCTTTAATATTCTTTTGTTGTTCGAAGTTTAATTGCATGGTTTAAAATTAATGCAAAAATACATCATATCCCAATCTGCAAAGTGTGCCCATAATCACTACTAAAAAAACAGTGCGTATAAAGCCGTTCCCTTTGGCAATGGCTAGCTTTGAACCCACTATACCACCAAGGGCATTACAAATAGCCATGGGAATAGCAATATGCCATAAAATAACTCCTTTCAATGCAAATAATACAATAGAACCCATATTGGTAGCTAGGTTTACCACTTTGGCATGTGCATTGGCTTGTAAAAAATCGAAGCCTAATAAACTAATAAAAGCCAAAACCAACAAACTGCCGGCACCTGGCCCAATAAATCCGTCGTAAAAACCAAGTACTAAACAAATTAAAGCGGCCTTGTACCAAGGGAATTGCAATTGTTCATTTTTAGTTTCTTGGCCAAAATTCTTTTTGGTGAATGTATAAATGGCGATGATAACTAATACAATTAAAATCACTGGCTTCATAAATTGACTACTTACTTTGGTCAAACAAAGGGAACCGGTATAAGAAGCAACAAATGCAATACTTGTAAATAATAATAGTCGCGTGAAAGGGATTTTAATTTTTTGTAAAAAAGTACGGGCTGCAAAAAAAGTCCCTGAAAAAGAAGGAATTTTTAAAGAACCAATTACTTGTGCAACTGAGTGATTCGGAAGTAAAATTAAACCCGCAGGTGTTTGAATCAAACCACCTCCTCCAACAATCGCATCCACGAGTCCTGCAAAAAATGCAATGATGCATAATAATATAATGGTGATGCTCATTTAGATTTATTCTTGTGTTATGATCGGTTTTAAAGGAGTGGGCCAGGTGTTAATTACAATTCCCGAAATAATAATGATACCGCTTATAATTTGAGCCTTATTAAAACTTTCGTTTAAAAATAATACTGCTTCGAAGGAACTTAATATAGGGCCTAGTGTTAAAAACAAGGAAGCTTTGCCTGCGCCAATTTTTTGAATGGCATTGTTCCAAATCATATAGGAAATTGTGGAGTTACCAATGCCTATATATAATACCACCCATAACAAATGCGTATTATAAACCACTGGTTGTACATAATGCATTTCATATAATGAGCCTGGTAATAATAAAATGGCGCCAATGATGAATAAGCACAATAAGAAACTTTTGTTGGAGATGCCTGTTGGCTTCTTTTTTACAAAAACGTTATAAGCACCAAAACAACAACCTGCTGCAATCATCCATAAATCTCCTTTGCCAAATTCGAAATTTAAAATATTTGAAAAGTCTCCTTTTGTTAATAAATAGAGGGTGCCAATAATACACAATAGAATACCTGAAATATTTTTCCAATGTAATTTTTCATTTACCAACCAAGCTCCCAAAAGTGCTGCTACGATTGGGTTTACAGTGGAGCCAAATAAGGCCATATTAATGGCAGTGGCATAATGCCCAGCGGTATATATGAGTGTATTGTAAATCGTAAAACCAACAAGACCCATTAAAAAAAAGTATAGTTTATTTTGTTTAAAAATGGGCCACTCGTTTTTTAAATTATTGATTGCAAAAGGGAACATGCAAATCGTGGCAGTTGTCCATCTAAATAAAGCAATGCTCATTGGGCCAGCCAAATGAATGGCATAGCGTGATACAATAAAATTTCCAGACCAAATTATTGTGGAGCTAATTGCTAATGCAGCACCTATTTGATTGTTTCTTCTCATTTGCTATGGAAGCTTAATGGTGCGCAAAATTTCGGGTAAAGTCACCTTTAATTCTTTCGATAGGAGGGTTGTAGTATCCAAATTTCAAATCAGGAAATTCTTCTTGAATCAATTCCATCATTTGTTTGATACCCATGATTTCTCCCATCTCGGTAAATCCAATTTTCCCTAAGTACCAATCAGGATCAATATTAAAGTTTCTCCATTGAATCATTTTTAATCCGGTTTCTTTAATAAATGTTCTTAATGCTTCATACTCTTCAACACTATCGGTCATTCCAGGGAAAACAAAATAATTAATGCTTGTCCATTTTCCTGCAGCCGACATTACACGTACACTTTCTTTAATATCAGCAAATGTGTAATTGTTAGGACGGTAATAAGCATTGTAAACATTTTCACGTGCCGAGTTCATACTTACACGTAAACTATCTAATCCAACTGCAGCTAATTCGGCTACTGCTTTTGGATTAGAGCCATTGGAGTTAATATTAATACTTCCTTTATCGGTATGCTTTCTAATTTCAATAATGGCTTCCTTAATCGTTTCCCACATTAATAAAGGTTCTCCTTCGCAACCTTGGCCAAAACTCACAATTGGGAAAGGGGCGCTCATTAAATGCGGCACCGTATATTCAACTACTTCGGCAGCAGTGGGTTTAAATGTTAAACGATCCTGTGTGGAAATAATTTCTTCCTCCTGAGGTTGGAAGGAAATACATCCAATACAGTTGGCATTACAAGCTGGAGAAATAGGGATAGGACATTCCCAACGGCCCATGGCTAAATTACGCGCAGCAGGACAGGTATAGGTTTGACAACAGTTCTCCATTAAATGTTTCACCAAACGATTTTGGCTATACAAGGATAATAATTGTTGCGTTCCCGCGTCGATTGTATCCTGGTCATATCCTTCACAATCTTGTCGAATGTCTTTTTCAATTCTAACAGCAGGCACATAGTTTTTGCCATCTAACCAACCTACGGCAGTGTAACAAAATAAAGGTAAAGTAGGTGCATCTTCCTCCATGGTTTCATAAGCAGAAACATATAAACCTGTATGCGCAGGTGGAATAAAAGCAGCTACTGCCCAACCTAACTCACAAAGGCGCATTTCGCCCGTTTCTACATCAATTCCAATACCACGACGACCAGGCAATTCATATAAGTTGCCACCTTCGGGCAATTCAATCCAATCCTCTACAGGTATAGGATAGGCATCCCAGCCTGCGCGGCCCACAGTATATAAACTAGTGTCTTCGAAAATTTGGCCTTCGCCATCGGAGTATAATAAAAAAGGAGAGGTTGTTAATGACATGCTGCAAAGGTATTAAATAGAGACTAATAAGGATGATGTATGCACTAATTAGCTAGGATTAGTCGCCATTTGTGAGCTCAAAGCAATTTGTTCAGCACAGAAAGTATTGAATTCCGATGTTATTGTAGCACTTACGGGTTCATTAATGTCTTTTTGAATGAGTTTATTGTTTTTAAAATCAATCGTAATCACATCGTCTTTTAT
>CANGMV010000186.1 GCA_947454745.1 Bacteroidota bacterium
CGATGAATCACTTTATCAAAAATGCGTCTTAGCTCCTGGCGCTTTTTATACAATTGCATTCTAATTTTCGCTAAATCCTCCGATGCATTGTCTTTTACATTACCACGTTCATCAATTACATCATCTATACTTTCAATAATGGCTTTTTCATAATAACTGTCACCAATCACTTCATACAAATTTGCATAAGCCTGCATGCGTTCTGCATCGAACCATTTATACAAATTACCCATATGATCGGCTAAGCGTCTTACTAATAACCATTGCTCTCCTGCCAATTGAGCCCCTGGGATGCCTAATAATTTCAAGTCCTTTCGAATATCCAACACAAAGTCGGAAGGAAAATACTGATTGGCCGATTTAATATATTTATATTCCTCCGTTTGACTTAATGACGACTGGATATATTTTAAATGGGTATGAATCCGCATTTCTTCCACCAACTCTTTTCCGATAGTAGTTTGGCAATGCCCCAATAAAATGGAAGTGATTTTATCAAATTCTAATTGGGTTAGGGCATTTTCGGGGTAAACTTTCATATAATTATTAGGTAGCAAATTTACTTAAATAAACATTAACACCCTTTGAACAAATTTAGAGGCAGATTGTTCTAATTTGCATACTCATTCCATACTTATGAAACCAATAATTACTGGATTATTACTTTTAACCGCATTTTTTGGCCTACAAGCATGTGCGCAATCTAATAAATCCAACAAAAAAGACAAATCCACAAATAATATCAACATGACAAATACAGAAACCATTACACTCGGATCAGGCTGCTTTTGGTGTACCGAAGCCATTTATCAAAGATTAGAAGGCGTTGTAAAAGTAACCAGCGGCTATAGTGGTGGACATATTGAAAACCCAACTTATGAACAGGTTTGCGATAAAACAACAGGACACGCCGAAGTTTGTCAAATTGTGTATGATACAACTAAAATTAGCTTAGATGATATATTAGCTGTTTTCTGGAAAACGCACGATCCTACCACTCCGAATCAACAAGGCAATGATGTGGGCCCTCAATACCGAAGCGCTGTTTTTTACCACAATGAACATCAAAAGGAAGTTGCCGAAAAATACAAGGCTGAATTAACTGCTGCAAAGGCCTGGGACAAACCCATTGTCACAGAAATTACGCCATTCACAAAATTCTATTCAGCTGAAAGTTATCATCAGAACTATTATAATGACAACACCAATCAAGGATATTGTCGTTATGTAATTGGGCCAAAATTAGAAAAATTTGAAAAAGTTTTTAAAGCGAAATTGAAAAAACAAAGCGATCAATAAGGGGAACAATAAGTATTTCCGTATTTTTAAAACCAACACTATTACTCACTATTTTTTACTACTATGAAAAAGTGCTCTATCTTCTTTTCCTTATTCCTATTGGTTTTGTCGGCAACTGCGCAACCCGTATTTACTAAGGCCGATACGCTACGTGGGAGTTTAAATGAAAATAGAGATTGGTTTGATATAAAAAAATACACCTTATACATCAACCCCAATTTAGAAACACATAGTTTAGAGGAATCCGTCGTAGTTTGGGAATCTAAGGTTGTTAAAAAACATAATAAAATTCAAATCGACTTACAGCAACCATTACTAATTGACTCTATTCAATTTAGTGCTTTAATTCCTACTACTAACTCATATGCAGTTTGGAACAAACGTAGAAAAATAAATTTCACAAGAGAAGGGAATATTGCAATTGCCAATATTGATACCACTTTAAGTATTGGAGCAACATTTCAACTGTCGATTGCTTACCACGGTAAACCTCGAGAAGCGGTTCGCCCGCCTTGGGATGGGGGTTGGATTTGGAAAAAAGATGCCAATGGTAAACCTTGGGTGTCCGTAGCTTGTCAAGGTTTAGGTGCCTCCGTTTGGTATCCGTGTAAGGATATTCAATCGGATGAGCCAGATAATGGAGTTAATATATACATAAAAGCTTTTGATGGATTACAATCATTAAGCAATGGACGAGCAGTTGTTTTTGAGGAAGGATCAAATATGGATGGACATTGGATGGTAAGAAACCCAATCAACAACTACAACATCATACCCTATATTGGCGACTACGTAGGTTGGAGCGAAAAATACAAAGGATTAAAAGGCGATTTAGATATACACTATTGGGCATTAAGAGAAGATTCTGCAAAAGCGCGTATTCAGTACCTACAAGTGCCACAAATGATAAAAGCATTTGAGTATTGGTTTGGCCCTTATCCTTTTTATGAGGATGGATTTCAAATGATTCAAAGCCCACATTTAGGCATGGAACATCAATCTGCCATTGCTTATGGAAACAAATTTGCCAATGGATACTTAGGCCGTGATTTATCAGGTTCTGGCTGGGGATTAAAATGGGATTTTATTATAGTTCATGAAAGTGGACACGAGTGGTTTGCGAATAATATTACTTCCAAGGACATTGCGGATATGTGGGTGCATGAAGGATTTACTAATTATTCCGAAACCTTATTTACAGAATATTATTATGGCAAGGAAGCTGGTAATGATTATAATTTCGGGAGTAGAAAAAACATAAAAAACGATCGTCCTATTATTGGACATTACGGTGTAAATGAGGAAGGCAGTGGAGATATGTATTCAAAAGCAGGAAGCATGATTCACGGAATTCGACACGCTATTAATGATGACAGTTTATTCCGATCAATTTTAGTTGGATTGAATAAAGATTTTTATCATCAAACTGTGACAACTGCACAAATTGAAAATTATATCTCAACTAAATCTGGAATTAATTTTAGTAAAGTATTTGATCAATATTTAAGAACGACTCAAATACCTACTTTTGCTTATAGCTATGATGCAAAAGAAAAGATTTTAACTTATCAATGGAAAACCTGTGTAAATGGATTCGATATGCCATTGCATTTTACCTACTCAGGTACACAATTTGACTTTTTACCTTCCGATTATTTACCTCAGAAAAGATTAATTAAATTAGATCAATTTGATCCTCTTGCTTTTGGTAAAGCCATCCAACGTCAATACTATGTGCAAATTGAAATAGAAAAATAAACTTATTTAGCAGGCACTGCTACCCTTCCTAAACTATACAATCTTCTTTGCCAATAAGGATCGGCCAAATCGCTAATGGTTACGCCCTGACTTGTAGAAGCATGCACAAATTTATTGTTGGTTAAATAAATACCTACATGCGAAATAGCACGACGACCTTCCGTTTTAAAGAAGATTAAATCACCTTCCTTTAACTCATCCCAATTAATTTTAGCACTTTGCTCATATTGTTCTGCAGCAGTACGTTTTAAATTAATATTGTAAATGTTTTGCATCACATCCAATGTAAAATAAGAACAGTCCACGCAGGCTTTGGAACTTCCTCCTAAACAATAAGGGGTAGCCCACCATTCATCTATTTTTTTTAATAAAGGAATATTATTAACTGTCTCCACAGCCACATCCATTTTAATAGAATATTTTAATTGCAACCAATTTGCTTTTTCAACATCCGATAAATTGGAAGGCATCAC
>CANGMV010000187.1 GCA_947454745.1 Bacteroidota bacterium
ATTGAATTTAGATTGGCAGAAACACCTGTATTCTTAGACGCAGTGAGCAAGGCAAAATTTATTGAAGCAGGCGATGCCATTTGTTCGGTCATCACTGCGCCAGATTTCAGGGATATCACACAAAAGGCTTTACAACAAGTAGCCACACCTCCTAATGAAGAAGGTCTGCCCGATTGCCTCGTAATGGATTTTGCTATGTGCCAGGATGCCGAAGGAAGTATATATCCAAAATTAATCGAACTGCAAGGATTCCCTTCTTTATTTGCCTTAGAAATGATGCACGACAAGGCTTTCAGAAATAATTTTTCGATACCGTCAGGCTATTCACCCTATTTAAATGGACTTAATGAGCATAGTTATCTTCGTTTTTTTGAAAAAACTATAAAGGGCACTAAAAATAAAAAAACAGTATTATTAGAATTATTCCCCGATCAACAAAAAACAAAACTTGACTTTTACTTAACACAACAATTCATTCAAATACCAATTGTTTGTGTTAGTGAATTGATCGCTATTGGTAATGAATTATTTTACGAACGAGACGGTATTCAACATGCAATAGAACGAATTTACAATCGTGTCGTATGGGATGAGTTGCCAAAACAACCTATTGAGATACAAGAAAAAGCAAATTTACTTTTACAAAATTTATCGATCGAATGGGTGAATCATCCCAATCACTACTATCGCATTAGTAAATATTTAATGCCATTTTTGCAAAATCCATTCGTTCCTAAAACAGTATTTTTATCTGAGTTAAATGCTATCCCAAGTGATTTAGAAAACTATGTCCTCAAACCATTATTCTCTTTTGCAGGACAAGGCGTGATTATAGATGTGGAACCTCAACATATTAAAGACATTGCTGATCCTGAAAACTGGATTTTACAGGAAAAAGTTGCATACAGTTCAGGCCTGGTAACACCAACAGGTAATGCCAAGGTGGAGATTCGATTATTTTACTTCCTCGACAAAACCACTGGAAAATATATTGCCACCTGCAACCTTGCAAGAATTAGCAAAGGGAAAATGATAGGTGTTAGCTATAACAATACTGCCACCTGGGTAGGTGGCAGTATTGTATATTTTGAAACTGATCCTTTATAAACTTTACTTCCCATTTGATACTTATCTTTGTACAAATAATAAGCATATGCGCATATATAAAGCAGCTAGATTTTTAATATTAAGTTCCATTGTTCTTTTAACTCAAAAAATGTATGCTCAAGACGCTAACGAAATACAAGTATATGGTTCCGCTACTACTCCGAAATATACTACCATGATTGAGCTTCACTCCAATTATACAATCACAGGGCCTAAGTTCAATCAAAATTATCATCCTTTTCTACAAACTTTAGAAGTAACAACTGGAATTAGCGACAATTTTGAATTTGGCTTTTATATATTTACGTATAATAACAATGGGAAAATACAATATACAGGAACTAATATTAGACCAAGAGTTAAAGCACCTGATGATTGGGGATTGCCCATGGGGCTAAGTTTGTCTTCTGAAATTGGATGTTCAATAGACCCTGCTACAAAAGAAAACGATTGGGGTGCGGAAATTAGACCCATTATTGATAAAACAATTGGAGATCATTATCTTTCTTTCAATCCTAACATTGGTGTTTCCTTTACCAACAAGGAATATTTGTTTGAGCCGATTGTAAAGTATGCATACAGCGTTTCTAAGAAAGCAAACCTTGGTTTTGAGTACTATGGAAATACTGGAAAAATATTTAATCCTTATCGACTACCAAATCAAGAACATCAATTGTACTTAGCTATTGATTTGTTTGTTCATCCATTATACGAATTCAACTTTGGAATTGGGAAAGGAATGACAGATGCTTCGAATGGAACTACGATAAAATGTTATATCGGAAGAAGAATTAATTGGAAACACGGAAAATAAATATTCTTTCCAATAAAAAAAGCGCTTAAAAAGCGCTTTTTTTATGCTTTCATTCATTACTGTTTCTTCCCCTTACGGTCGTATTGGCAACACTCGTCTAATTTCTTATACGCTTCTGTTGTTGCTTCTTTGTGCTCGGTATCATAACCCGCACCAGCAATAGCAGTTTCGATTTTATCGGTATTGGTTTTGTTCGCATCAAATGAAACGGTTAACAATTTAGTAACCTTATCCCAACTTGCATTGGTAGCGCCTGCATCCTTGGCTGCTTTTTCGATATGTTTTTTACACATACCACAGTTGCCTGAAACCTTGATAGTTGTTGGTGCTTGTGCGAAAGCAAAAATACCGATCGTCAAAAAGCTCATGAATAATAAAATACGTTGTTTCATAAAATGATATTTAAAGTTTAGTGTTAAAAGCGATCGTTGATCTATATGCTTAAATAAAGATAAACAAACTATCAAATTACCCCCTTTGGATTTTATATAATTAATTGATAAAATTCCACCAAAATCCTACCCTAAACCACATTCCAGTACCTGGATAATTTTGTGCCGAAAAATTATAAGCCTTACCTAAGGTTGGACTTGTTGGGATTAAGGTGTTTAAATGCTCCAAACGCACATAGCCTTTAAATCTTTTAATCATGAAATGTAAAAATGCATTAGCCGTGGGTCTGTTCTGCGTTGTATAGCTATCTTGGTTATAAAACTGACCAGTAAGAGGCATATAGCCGTCCGCTTTATAATTGCTATGGTAAATCAATTCAAGCCCTGTAGATAAATTTAAGTTTTTATAAAAATTACCTTCATAAGCCAATCTTTGTCTGGTTAATATTAAAGGAACATGAATAGGTGCATTCGGATCCAATACTTGTACCGAAATTTGATCATACCAATTCCAATGCCTCGTTAATTTAATTTTATGCTCCAATTGACCTCTCAGATAATTAATTAAACTACCATAAACAGCTGGCTGAAAACCGGAACTAAAATAATGATAGTTTTGAATCATCTGATAACTTACCGAAGCATTCCATCCAGCAACTTTATTTCCAATCATTCCATCTAATATCGTCGCATTTTCCTTTTCAATCCCCTTGAGGTTATTGATAGGAAACTGTGTGATGCCTAAATTATTTAATGCAGGGGTACGATTCAAATTTTGAAAAGACAATTGTATAAAAGTTCCTTTATTGGTTAAAATACGGGACAGTGCAGCCTGAGCATCGTAATCACCAGCATGGTAGCCATTCAAAAATAACTTACCGGTTGCCAAAACATCCCACAACTGACTCCTGGTTTTGTTTTTATAAGTTGCCATCCCATAAATATCATACTGACTCCAACTAGATTGCCCAGGAAAATTGGCAGTCATTTGAGTATAGCCTGAACCTACTTGTAAAAACTGATTGCTATTCTTTTTTTCGGGATAACTAATTAAACTGAATTCATTCGTAAATACCGACCAATTGTCTGTGAATTTAACCTTGTATGAACTGTCATATAGGATTCCAAAATATTGCATGTAATTAGCAACCGAAGGATTTGCATCCGAAAATGAATATTGATTGGACTGAATTTTTATTTCGTTTTGCAA
>CANGMV010000188.1 GCA_947454745.1 Bacteroidota bacterium
CAGGAATAATATATCCACGTGGATCTCTTAAATCATTGTTCTTATAAATTTTTGCAAAGTAATCAGTAGGTAAAGTGTCGCCTTTTAATTCTTTTTTATCCGCTTTAAATAAATCATTGATTTGTTCTACTTTTCGTGGTGACTTTGTCCAACTATCTTTATTACCAGCATTGACGCTGTTTTTACCCATTGTATAAATATTATACAATAATTCATCTTTATACCTAGAAGCATAATTCAAAACTGCATAGTTTAAGGAAACAGAATAATCGATAGAGTTTTTGAAATACCATTTTTGAGGCTCGATCGGATAAGGTGTTGCACTATTTGGAATTAATCTTTGAGGAACCAATGGAATCGCACTCGGTGTTGGGTTTCCAATGATTTCAGTTAATAGTCCAATAATATTATGATAGTAAGCAGCAGTTCTTAATCCGCCATTCCACCAGGTAGAATATACGGAACCACTCTTCATGGTATACCCAGGCTTGCCTTCTGCATTCAAGCGACTGCTCATGGCAGCACCAACCGCATCGATTCCTGTAACAAGTAAAGGATCATATACATAGTTAAATGGATCACGATATGGAGGACCAGCCACTACGGTGCCCGGAGGACCTGTTTGGTGGTGATTGTATAATATTTGCGGCATCCACTCTATATATAATTGACGGCTCATGTTTTTTGACTCGCTCATGTTTAACATAAAAAAATCTCTGTTGTTATCATGACCAATATACTTTTCATATAAACGAGGTACGGCCTCTGTAGATCTTTTCAATGTATCTGCGCTACGCATATACCAATTAGATACCAACTCTTGTCCATCCGGATTCGCGTGAACAAATAAGATAATGGTAGATTTTAAAATACGTTTTGTTTCTTCGTCATCGCGCGTTAATACGGTATACATTGTTTGAATCAATTGATGAATTCCCGTAACTTCTGTTGCGTGTAATCCACCATCAATCCATACCACCGACTTGCCCTCTTTAGCCAATTGTTTAGCTTCGGCATCGGACAGGTTTTCGGCGCGCGCTAATTTTTGTGAAATAGACTTGTATTTAGCTAGTAGTCTAATATTCGCCGGATCAGATACAATTACCATGTATTGATTACGCCCTTCCTCGGTTTTGCCAATTACCTGTAACTTCACTTTACTAGAAGCCGCTGCTAGTTTTTTGAAATACGCTTCGGTTTGGGTAAAAGTGGCTAAATGATAGTTGTCGCCAATATTAAATCCAAAATGCTCTTTTGGACTAGGAATGCCTTGAGCACTTACTGCGCATGCCGTCATCAAGATGACCGCGCAGGCTAAAAAAACTTTACGCATAGTTTATATTTTGCAGTAAATTAAGCAATAGATTGACTCCTCCTAATTATTATGCAGCTTTTACACGAATGGATTTTTATTTATTTTAATTCATAATTCGCGATTTGCGAATTTATTGGGAAAAAGCTATATTTACAATATGAAAACCCATAATGGAATGAGGCCGCAGGACATTGCGGTGCTGTTAAAAATTATCTGTTACAGCGATACAGAATGGTTACATAAACAGCTTGCTGATGACTTAAGCATCAGTAAATCAGAGACTTCTGAATCATTGAGTCGTTCGGTTTATGCTGGATTATTGGCTGAAGATAAAAAGACAGTGAACAAACAAGCACTTAAGGGATTCCTCATTCATGGGTTAAAATTTGTTTTCCCAATTCAGGGAGGAACATTAGCTATTGGGATACACACCGCAAGCATGGCACCTATTTTAAGAGACTATTTCCCCGAGGAAACACCCTATGTTTGGCCTTCAAAAACGGGTAGTCATCGAGGATTGTTGATTGAACCGCTTTACCCTGGTGCTGTGGAGGCAAGTAAAAAGGATCCTATGCTATATGACCTACTATCTCTTTGTGATGTATTTAGAATTGGCAAGGACAAAGAGGTCCAAAAAGCTACAGCGCTTATTGGCAATATTTTTGGACAAGGTGACGACTATATATCTTGTTAAGACAAAACAGGGACCAAATTTCCTACGATTGTTTTTGGGGCCAAGAACTGTTGAGGGTAGGTTCCTAAAATGTGCTGAATACTCGCTAACAAATCCAAGGTATTGCCAAATTGATACTTGTGTTTTCTTTTCATTTTTTGAGCTAGCAATTTTGCAACGGAATGAGCAATTGGACTTTCCAATTGAATTTGTCCAAAAACCGACTGCGCATCCTGTTCCTTTGCAAAAGAAAATGCTTCTCTATATAATTCTAAAATAGATCCTGGTTTTAATCTTAGTAAATTATACAAATGAATACAGTCCAATATTAACCAGCTAATGTTTTGGTGTCCTTGCTTGGTTAAACTGCCGTTTACTAAATATGCATTTTCAGATAGTTCGATATTTTCTATCAACGGAGCGGATGCTTGAATCCCCGCAAAAGGATACTGGGACTGAATTTGAATGGATGCTGCTGTAATCTGAATTCCTGCTTCAAATTTTTGTTGTAGGTATTGAAAACGAATTTTTCCATGAATTTTGTTTTTTGATTTAGATTGAATCAATAATTCAAAATCATCGGAGTGACTGCTTAAAGAAGTTACAATTGGAGATACGGAGTCGTTGTGTTGTATAAACATGGTTATTTTTTTGACTTGGTGACCTCATCGATTTTACCACCGCGGAGTTATCCTCTCTCGGTTGGTACCCACTTAAGGGTTCTTGATGATAGAACAAAGGTAGGTATTTCATTGGTTTTACCAAAAAAGGCTAGTGAAATACTAGCCTTTTTGAAAATTAAATATTGAAAATCGATTGTTTATGCATAATCATTAAAATCATCTTCCTCAAAGTTCATTGACCCTAGGTTCATCATACTTCCCATCAAATCCTTGAATTCAATTTTTCCATCAATCATCTTTTTGCTAATTAAAGAATAGGCAGAAAGACCATGTAAAACAAACTCCATTAACAAAGCTGCTTGTTTTTCACCAGCCTGTGGAAAGTATTTTTTAACAATGCCAAATAAGCCATCTACTTTATACAATGCAATTACTTTTTCTTCGTCTTTCATGTCTAATAATAAATCCAAATGATTACCTGCGTCAAACCATTTTGTAATTAATGCATATGGATTTTCGGGTTGCTTTTGTTCACCCGCTTGTGCCGCAGATTTTTTTACAGGCTTCTTCTTTTTTAAATCATCGGGATTAGGAAAATAAGAAACAAATAAAGTACGAATAGATTTATTCAACAAATTCAAAGCCACTTCATAAGGACCTTCTTGTTCTCCTTCATACACCAATTCAATTTTTCCGGTAATCGCAGGAATAATACCCGACAAATCACTGATCCAAATTTGGGTATGTTTTTCGTTATGAATAATGGCTCTTCTTTCTGCACTACTCACCGCAGCCTCATATGCAGCAATGGTTAGACGCGCACTCACTCCACTTTTTTTATCTACAAATTCATTGGTTCTTGCTTCGAAA
>CANGMV010000189.1 GCA_947454745.1 Bacteroidota bacterium
CAATCCAGTCATAATCCCGAAAACGAGTTAAGTAATTTAAAAATATTTAGACAAAACAGGGTGTCTGGTGTGTTCGCCTGTTTATCATCTAGTTCAGAGAATTTAGAAGTGTATCAAAAAATGAATGAGCGTGAAATACCAGTTGTATTTTTTGATATTGTACCTAAGGACAACCGATTTACAAAAGTGCGCATGGCTGACGAGCGTTGCGCCATATTAGCTGCAGAGAATATCATTAAAAGAAATGCGAAAAAAGTACTTGCCATTTTTGGAGATGAAGCTTTGTCTATTTCTCAAAAAAGAAAATCTGCCTTTCAAGATTTTATGCAAAATTTTGCACCTAAAACACATTGTACTTACGCGCATGCAAATAGCTCAAGAGAAGCCGAGGAATTAATGAAAAAATATGCAGGCAAAGTGCAAAAAATCGATACCGTTTTTTGTATGACCGATGAAATATTAATTGGTGTAATGAAAACAATTCAGGAACTACAATTAAAAGTGCCAGCCGACATGGGTGTAATTAGTATTAGTAATGGATTTATTCCCAATTTATACTACCCTCACATTAGTTATGTGGAAACCAGTGGTCATGAATTAGGCAAACTTGCTTTTGTACAAATGATGGCCAATATGAAAGGGGGGAAAACACAAACCGAATTAACTGTAGATGCAAAATTTGTTGAAGGAGGGTCGATGTAATTACCACCTTACGAGTTTGAATAAAATTTTAGAATATCCCTGACATTCATACACTATCCCTACTTTTCTTTTTCCCATTTTTACTAAATCTGAGTATGCCGTATAATCTTGTTGCATCCAATGCTCATTTTCAGTTGCATCAATCAATTTGCTAATTGGCCAAGTTAGGCCTTCGTCAAAACTTATTTTTAAGGTAAGATTGTTTCGGTATAATGTATCGGAAGCATTCACAAATGCAAGTATTGATTTATTTCTTTTTTTGCCTATGTTCAAAATAGCTGCTTCGCAAACGGGATCAATTAATTGAGTATCATAATAAGCTCGGTCAAAAAATCCTCCCCCGTTATTACTATATGCCACAATACGTGATTTAATATTTCCTTGTTGATTTCTAGCATTAAGGATTAATCTATCCTTGCTGATAAAGGCAGCGGTAGCCTCATTACTTCCCGCTAAATTTAACGAGCTTGAAATTGAAAAGGTTTTTCCATGATCATCTGAATAATATCCATGTGATACATAATCCTTAAAATGTACTTGTGCAGGCCCAACAGAATGATTGGCTGCAACAAATATGCGCCCTTTATACTTTCCCTCCAAACATTGCGTTGCATGCCCTGGCGTATTTGCATAAGTACGCCAATCTTGTTCATTTTTATAAACTCTTCCATCCATTTGACCATTTGGATAGTGTACTTGATTCGTAATATTCACTGAAGGCGACCATGTTTCTCCACCATCTATGGACTGTATCATCCAAACTTCCCTTATACCCTTCCCTTGCCTTAATTCCATTTCTTTAACATTGCCTGTATTGTAAAATAAAATTATTTTTCCTTTCGGATACAATGGATCCAACAAGTCAACGACTGGAGCCGCATTACCAGCCTGCCATTTTTCATACGATGCTACCACTTTTAATGCAGACCAGGTCTTTCCCTGATCTATACTTTTTTTCATTACTATTTGAATATGACCAAAATCGGCAGCCCCATTTAGTCGACCTTCGGCAAAAGCAATAAGTGTATGATTTGGTAAGCGAATAATTGAGGGTATACGATAGCTTGCATATCCTTCTTTCCCGGCCTCAAAAACAATAGAAGATGTTTGTGCATTAGATATACAAAAAATAAAAATAAACGCAATCGTCAAGATTCTTTTTTGCATAGTTGAGTATTGACTTTGAAATGTATTATTTTCCGATACAGAACTTTGAAAAAATGAAATCCAATTGATCTTCGTTGGTAATTTGTCCGGTAATGGTGCCTAAATAATGTAGTGCTTGTCGAATATCCAATGCGAGCAAATCACCCGTTACATTATGTTGCAATCCGGTTTCGATATCATTTAATGCCATAGATAATTTTTTTAAGGATGCTACATGTCTTGCATTGGTAATAATGGTACCTTCTTTTTGCAATCCTTCTCCTGCAACTTTTTGATACAAGGTGTTTTCCAGCTGTTTTATATTGTCCTTTTCTTTAGCCGAAATAAATACAACATCCTGCATGAATTCATTCGATAAGATAGCAGGATCTTTTAGTAAATCTTTTTTATTGCCAACCAATATTAATTTATCGGCATCTACTTCACCCTGCCAATTTTTAACTTGTTCAATGCTTTGGTCATTCACATCAAATAATGCAATAACCAAGTCGGCGCCTAAAATTTTTTCTTTACTTTTTTCAATACCCATTTGTTCGATACTATCCAGCGTACTATGTCGAATCCCCGCTGTATCGATTAGCTTAAATAAAATACCTTGTATATTTAAATACTCTTCCACCGTATCACGCGTAGTGCCTGGGATTTCACTCACCAATGCTCTGTTTTCATTTAATAAAGCATTTAATAAAGTTGATTTCCCAGCATTGGGTTTGCCGACAATAGCCACTTGTACTCCATTCTTAATTACATTTCCTAATTTAAAGGAATCTAAAAGTGATTGTGTTTTAATTTGTAATTGTTGTACCAGTATTTCTAACTCTTTTTTATTCGCAAAGGCAACATCTTCTTGTGAGAAATCCAATTCCAATTCAATCAGCGCCGAAAACTTAATTAGTTTTTCACGCATCACTTGCAAGTCGGTGGAGAAGCCACCTTTTAAATTATGCAATGCCGTTTTACGCGCAGCATCGGTATTACTCGCTATTAAATCTGCAACCGCTTCGGCCTGTGTTAAGTCCAACTTACCATTCAAAAAAGCACGTTGCGTAAATTCACCTGGCTTAGCCATACGCGCACCTGCATGAATCATTAACTGTAATATTTCATCCTGAATTAATGGAGCGCCATGACAAGAAATCTCAACTACTTCTTCGCCAGTATATGATTTTGGTGCACGATAAATACTCACTACCACCTCATCGATTACTTCCTTTTCGTTCATCAGTTTTCCAAAATGAACCGTATGCGTTGGTTGCTGAATTAAACTTTTCTTTGAAAACACCGATGCGGTAATTTCGATAGCCTTAGGTCCACTTAAACGAATTACAGCAATAGCGCCGAGCCCTGGGGCGGTTGCAAGGGCAACAATCGTATCATTCCAAGTACTCAAATTTTCACGCATGTAGCAAAGATAACCTTATTGTATAAACTAAAAAATGGCAGCCTTTAAAGAGCTGCCATTTAATTATGTCGAAGTAGTTAGTTTGTACTAATCTTCAGAGACCATGAATACAACTGCTTGTCTGTGACGGTAAATTACATTACGTCCATTTTGAACAGCTGGTTTCCATTTTGGTCCTCTTGTAATTACACGCACCG
>CANGMV010000190.1 GCA_947454745.1 Bacteroidota bacterium
GATTTTAATAATAGTTCGGAAGGCAATTGTATTATCCGTTATGGAGATATGAAAAAGCAATTAGCAGAGGATATGGTGAACTTTATTAACCCAATTCGATCAAAAGCAGCCGACTTACAAAACAACAAAGCATTACTTTTAAAAATTATCCGTCAAGGTGCTGACAAAGCAAGATCAAGTGCTTCAGCAACTTTAACAACAGTTCGCAAGGCAGTTGGAATGGAATACTTATAAAAAATAAAAACAAAAAATAGTTCAACCGCTATTCATACTTTACAACTATGGCAAAAGCTAAAAAACCTAAACACGTAGCCATTGCAGGCAATATTGGCGCCGGCAAAACTACATTAACGGAAATGTTAAGTAAGCATTATCGTTGGATCCCGCAATTTGAGGACGTGGATCATAACCCCTACTTAACAGATTTTTACGACGACATGCCTCGTTGGAGTTTTAACTTGCAAATTTATTTCTTACATGGTCGTTTGAACCAAATCTTAGATATTCAAAGAGGTACAGAAACCATCATTCAGGATCGAACCATTTATGAAGATGCCAATATTTTCGCACCCAACTTACACGAAATGGGTTTGATGAGTAAGCGTGATTTTGACAACTATTTTGGATTTTTTAGTACGATTAAAAGTATGGTTCAACCTCCTGACTTATTAATTTATTTAAAAGCTTCGGTACCCACCTTGGTTTCTCAAATTCAAAAAAGAGGGAGAGAATATGAGGAGAATATCCGATTGGATTATTTGAAAAAGCTTAACGATTATTACAATAAATGGATTGAAGGATATAAAGAAGGTCCTTTATTAGTAATTGATTGTGACAAAAATAAATTCGGAGAAAACGAAGTGGACTTTGGCGAAATTATTAGCAAAGTGGACGGAACCTTATATGGCTTATTTTAGTCACTGTACTGATTTAACATTTTTTAATTTACTGGAATGAATAAGATTACACCTGAACTTCTTGAAAAATTTAAAGCCATTGTAGGGGCTGAATATTTATTTACCGATGCCGAAAGTTTTGAAAAATATGGCAAGGATGAAACGGAACGCTTGCACTATAATCCCGAAGTGGTTGTAAAACCTCGAACAAGTCAGGAAATTGCTTCATTGATTAAACTTTGTAACGAATATATTATTCCTGTTACTCCTCGTGGAGGCGGTACTGGTTTAAGCGGTGGCGCATTGCCTCATTTAGGTGGTTTAGTAATTTCCATGGAGCGTTTTAATAGTATTCTTGAAATTGATGACAGGAACTTACAAGTTACTACCGAACCTGGTGTGATTACCGAAGTGTTGCAAGATGCAGTGAAAGCGGTGAATTTATTTTATCCTCCCGATCCAAGCAGTAAAGGATCTTGTTTTATTGGAGGAAATATTGCCGAAAATTCTGGTGGTCCAAAAGCGGTTAAATACGGTGTAGTAAAAGACTATGTATTAAACTTAGAAGTGGTATTGCCTACTGGTGATATTATTTGGACGGGTTCAAACGTATTGAAAAATTCTACTGGATATAACTTAACGCAACTATTAGTGGGTAGCGAGGGTACATTGGGTATTGTTACTAAAATAGTTTTAAAGTTAATCCCACTTCCAAAATATGATTTATTAATGTTGGCACCATTCACCAATTTGGAAAATGCGAGTGCAGCAGTGAGTGCTATATTCAGAGCAGGTATTATACCAAGTGCGATGGAATTAATGGAAATAGATGCTATTAAAATCGTGAGCAAGATGGTTGACAGCACTGCATTCCCCGTAACCGATGATATTGCAGCACATTTAATTATTGAAGTAGACGGCAATAATATGGATGTGTTGATGGGTGAAATGGAAGCCATTGCTGAAGTACTAACACAGTTTGACGCGGGTGAAATTTTCTTTGCCGATGATGCTCAACAAAAAACAGAATTGTGGAAATTAAGACGTCGTGTTGCAGAAGCGGTGAAGAGTGTAGGCTATACTATCGAAGAAGACACTGTCGTACCAAGAGCTGAATTACCTAAATTAATAAGGGGGGTAAAAGCATTGGGCACTCAATATGGATTCCATGCAGTTTGTTATGGACATGCTGGCGACGGTAATTTACATGTAAGAATCAACCACCCTACCATAAAAAATAGTTATGGAAGCGAGGAGATGAATGATATATTAAAAGAATTATTTGTTTTAGTAAAAAGCTTAGGTGGCACCATTAGTGGCGAGCACGGTATTGGTTTGATTCAAAAATCATACTTGCCTGTTGTATTTGAAAATGCAACACTAGAAATAATGCGAGGTATTAAAAAAGCTTTCGACCCAAACAATATTTTAAATGCTGGTAAAATTTTTGATCTTAATAAATAGTATCAACACATTTACAATGTTCAAACAATTTTTCTTCTTTATCTCATTATGTTTTATTAGCCAAATAGCTTTAGGACAAACTATTGTTACTGTTCCCGATCTTACTCCTAAACCAGTTTACTTTGGTGGAGGAATTGTATTGGGAGGAGGAAGCGGCTCTTTTCAACTAGGCCTTAATCCAGAATTGGTAAAAACCTATAATCATTATATCGATTTAGGGGCTGCTGTAAACTTATACTACGCATCGTATCGATCTACTTCGGGAATCACAGGAGATAGTTACAAATCAAATAATACACAATTGGGACTAGGCGCTTTTGTTCGTGCATGGCCCATTGATCAAGTTTTTATACAAATCCAACCCGAATACAATTGGACTTTTACCAATGCAAAAAACTTTTCGCAAGGTACTTCGGGAAGTTCTAGTGTAAGCGCCCCTAGTGTGTTGGCAGGTATTGGATATGGAAGGAGAAATGAAAATGGCTTTTCCTATTTTTCAGTCATGTTCGATTTAGTGAACTCGCAACAATCACCCTATAGAATGGGACAATTAACGGCACAACCAATTTTAAGAGCCGGCTTTGGTTTCCCAATTCATTTTGGCACTAAAAAGCGTCCGTAATTTCGCTTACATTAGCGCATACAATTAATCGATCCCTCCATTGGTCATACATAAATCCTTGTAGGTCCATGGTATCCAATAATTGAATTAATGCATCGTAGTAGCCATTGGCATTTAAAATATATACTTTCTTGGTATGAATTTTTAAATTGTTCCAAGTAAGCATCTCAAATAATTCATCAAGCGTACCCATGCCACCTGGCAAAACTATGGCAACATCACATTTGTCATACAAAAGCAGCTTTCTTGCATGCATAGATTCCGTGACAATCAATTCAGTTAGTCCATCGTGTTGTGCCTCCCATTCCAAAAGTAATTGCGGAATAATGCCTACTACCTTCCCTCCTGCATCTAAACAAGCATTGGCAACAGCACCCATAATGCCTTTATTTCCACCTCCATAAACCAATTCAATCCCTTTTTGAGCAAGCTGCATACCCAATGCTTTTGCTTCATTTACA
>CANGMV010000191.1 GCA_947454745.1 Bacteroidota bacterium
AGCCAAATAGCTTGGTGGAATATTTAAAAGAAGCACGTACTTTTGCTGAAGGTCCTTACACCCTAGCATTAATGAAAGGAAGTAAATTAACAAAAGCCGACAAAGAAAATTTAGCAAAGCAATTAACTTATTTCACAGGACTGAGTGCTGACTATTTGTTAAAGGCAAATCTTAGAGTAAAGCAAGGTCAGTTTTGTCAAGAATTATTAAGAGACGAACATTTAACAACTGGCCGATTGGATTCAAGATATAAAGGATTCAACCAAGATTTATTAAGTGAAAGCGCAGCATATGATCCACAAAGTGCGGCATTAAGTCCAAGCTATATTGCAGCATTTTTAAATTACTACTACACTGAATTAAAAGTAAATAAAAATTTAACCTACCGAGTTTCTGCAAGTAGCTTGCCTGGTTTTAAATGGGATTGGAAACACAATACAAGCGGATTTGGCGATGCAGCCACTCCAAATACGGCTATTGATTTAGCCGATGCCATGACAAAGAATCCAAATTTAAAAGTGTTGGTATTAAATGGCTATTATGATTTAGCAACTCCATTTTATGGTACTGAATATACATTTGAACATATGGGCTTAGAAGAAAAAATTCAAGCGAATGTGAAAATGAAATATTACGAAGCAGGTCACATGATGTATGTGCACCCAGCATCGGCAACTGCCTATAAAAAAGATGTGACTGATTTTATTAAAGAAAATGCAGGATTGAAATAATCAATACCCGGATTTTATATTAAGTACAATAAATAAAAAATATGCGTAAAATTTTCGGAACCCTTTGCTTATTAGTGGCAATGGCAACAGGATATACTCAAAACACGACAACCATTATAAAAGCAGGCAAACTCATTGATGTAGAAACCGGAAAAGTATTAACCAATCAAATGATATTAATTCGTCATGATAGTATTATTCAAGTGGCGAGTAACATTTCGATCCCGATAGATGCCAATATTATAGACCTTTCTAAATACACTGTACTTCCTGGCTTAATTGATTGTCATACCCATATCACTAGCCAACCAAGTGGAGATTATTATGGCGATATTTTCAGAAAATCGGCTGTTGATGTTGCCATTACAGCGCATGTGTATGCTAAAAAAACATTAGAAGCTGGCTTCACAACAGTGCGTGATTTAGGCGCACCAGGTTTAGTAGATATCGCATTAAGAAATGCCATTAATAACGGTGATGTGGTGGGCCCCAATATTTATGCAGCTACTGTATTTATAGGTGCTACCGGAAGTCATGGTGATTTAAATGGCTTCTCCCCTTATTTGGAATTTAATTTGCCCAAAGGAATGTCCGGCATTGCTAATGGCGTGGAAGCTGTTAGAGAACAAGTAAGATTTAATGTAAAAAATGGCGCCGATGTAATCAAATTTGGTGCGAGTGCCGGTGTATTAAGTGAGGAGGAAAGCGTGGGTGCTCCTCAGTATACACAGGAAGAAATGAATGCCATTGTAAGTGAAGCAAAAATGTGGGGACGTAAAGCAGCGGCACATGCACATGGTGCAGAAGCGATTAAGATGGCTGTAAAAGCAGGTGTAGCCTCGGTTGAACATGGCAGTTTAGTGGACGCAGAGGGTATTCAATTAATGAAAGAGCACGGCACTTATTTAGTTTCTGATGTATATGACGATGAATACATTTTATCGGAATATGCAAAGCTGGGTTATCCCGAAAAAATCATCAATAAAGAAAAGATGGTAGGCAAATTACAAAGAGAGAATTTTCAAAAAGCGGTGGAAGCTGGTGTGAAAATTGCTTACGGCACCGATGCTGGTGTATACCCTCATGGTTGGAATGGCAAACAATTTAAATGGATGACGCGCTTTGGATTAAGTCCGATGGGTGCCATTCAAGCAGCTACAATCAATGCTGCCGATTTAATTGGTATTAAAGAAAAAACAGGTTCCATTAAGGCCGGCAAAAAAGCCGATATTATAGCTGTACTTAGCAATCCAATCGAAGATATCACAAGCTTAGAACAAGTTCAATTTGTAATGAAAAACGGGATCGTTTATAAAAAATAAGGAATGATGAAAAAATTATTAGGTGCACTATTATTATTAGTAAGCATAAACAGTTTTGCTCAAAATGCAAATGACGCTAGTCTAACGGTCGAAAAAATCATGAAGGATATTAAATGGATTGGCACTTCTCCAAGTAATATTAGTTGGACATGGGATAGCAAGGCTGTTATTTTTAGTTGGAATCCCGACAAAAACATAGCTGACTCATTTTACATTTATAAATTAAATAGCAAGCAACCCGAAAAATTAAATTACAACGAAGCATTAAGATATAAGGCTATTAATACAGGAGTGTATAATAAAAACCATACCCAGATTGTGTACAATTACAAAGGCGATATTTACTTGTTAAATACCATCAATGGAATTACGACAACCATCACACAAACCGAAGAGTTTGAAGCTAACCCAAGCTTTATAAATGACGATGAATGGGTGGTGTATCATAAAAACAAAAATCTATTTGCTTGGCAAATCAAAACAGGCCTTACAAAGCAATTGACCAATTTTGTAAAAGAAACAGATAAGATTACTAAGAACAATAGTAATAAACAAGACGTGTTTTTACAAAATCAATCCTTAAGTAATTCTAGTGTTTTACAATGGCGCAAAAAGAAAAAAGATGCAAAAGAAAGCTTTTTAGAAGCAAACAAAGAAAAAACAGCAGCCAAGCCCATAGCTATTGGAGACAAACAATTAACAGCCGTTGAAGCAAGTGCGTCAGGATCCTTTGTATTGTATACCCTATTCACACCCGATGCATCTAAAACAACCATCGTGCCTTCCTATGTTACGGAATCAGGATATACCACCGATATCCCAGGGCGCGAAAAAGTAGGTCATGGACAAGGCAATTCTTTGTCCTATATCTACAATAAAATACTTGACACCACTTATTTGATTTCACTGGACTCTATACCAGGCAGTTTTGATAAACCTGACTATGTGAAAGAATACACTAAACAACAAGATGTCAATGAAAAAAAACCAAGTGTAAGGAAATTATGGATTAACGAAGTGTATTGGAATGAGCTTAACGATATTGCCATTGTAGATATAAGATCGGTTGATAATAAAGATCGTTGGATCATGCAATTAGACCCTATAACTGCAAAATTGAGCTTAATCAATCGTCAAAGAGACGAGGCCTGGGTTGGCGGCCCTGGCAATAGTCCTTATCGTTCTGTGGCAGGCTGGATAAATGACCATAGTTTTTATTTTCAGAGCGAACAAACAGGCTACTCACATTTGTATACCTACGACATCCTTTCACATAATACAGTTGCTTTAACTAAAGGCAATTATGAAATACAAGATGTTGTTTTATCTAAAAATAAAAAAGCATTCTACGTCCTATCTAATGAAACACACCCTGGGCAACAAAATTG
>CANGMV010000192.1 GCA_947454745.1 Bacteroidota bacterium
AGAAAGAGATTATTATTTAGAGCGTCGCTATCCAGCTTTCGGAAACTTAGTTCCTCGTGACGTTGCTTCACGTGCCGCTAAAGAAAGATGTGATGCAGGTTACGGAGTAGGTACATCGAAGCAAGCAGTCTATTTAGATTTTGCTGCTGCTATTGAAAGATATGGTAAAACTGAAGTGAGCAAACAAGGTTTATCAAATGTGAGCCACGAACAAATTATCGCATTAGGTAAAGAAGTGGTGAAAGAAAAATATGGTAACTTATTTGATATGTACGCAAAAATCACTGGAGAAAATCCTTATGAAGTTCCAATGCGTATTTATCCTGCAGTGCACTACACCATGGGTGGCTTATGGGTGGATTATGAATTACAAACCAATGTACCAGGTTTATATGCATTAGGTGAAGCAAACTTTAGCGATCACGGTGCCAACCGTTTAGGTGCATCTGCATTAATGCAAGGTTTAGCCGATGGTTACTTTGTTATTCCTTATACATTAGGTAACAATTTAGCTGATGAAATTTACAATGCGCCAATCCCAACTACACACCCTGCATTTGAAGCTGCTGAAAAAGCGGTTGCTGACAGAATCAATGCTTTGAAAAACATTAATGGTAAACAATCAGTAGAAAGTTTCCACAAGCGTTTAGGTAAAATTATTTGGGACAAATGTGGTATGGCAAGAAACGCAGAAGGTTTAAAACAAGCTATTGCCGAAGTACAAGCATTGAAAAAAGAGTTCTGGAGTGATGTTAGAATTCCAGGAGCAATTAATGAATATAATCCTGAATTAGATAAAGCAAACCGTGTTGCGGACTTTATTGAATTAGGAGAATTAATGTGTGTTGATGCATTGAACAGAGAAGAAAGTTGTGGCGGTCATTTTAGAGAAGAACACCAAACACCAGATGGTGAAGCTTTAAGAGACGATGAAAACTTTATGTATGTTGCCGCATGGGAAGCAAAAGCAGAACATGAGTGGGAATTACATAAAGAAGAATTAAAGTATGAGGTTATCAAACCATCTCAACGTAATTACAAATAATAACAACTACAAAATCATTTAATTACTACCAGTATAACTTATAAAATATGGCACACAATAACTTGAATTTAAAATTGAAAGTTTGGCGTCAAAAAAACGCAAACACTACAGGTGCTTTTGTAAAATATGACGTGAATGATATCTCTGATGAAATGTCTTTCTTAGAGATGTTGGACGTGTTGAACGAAAAATTAATCGTAACTGGCGAAGAGCCAATTGCATTTGACCATGACTGTAGAGAAGGTATCTGCGGTATGTGTTCATTATATATTGACGGAAAACCACACGGTCCTTGGGAAGCGAACACTACTTGTCAATTGCATATGCGTGCATTTAAAGACGGTGACACGATTACCATTGAGCCTTGGAGATCGAACGCATTCCCTATTGTTAAAGACTTAACAGTAGACAGAGGTGCATTTGACAGAATCATTCAAGCAGGTGGATATGTAAGCGTTAACACAGGAAATGCAGTAGACGGTAACAGTTTACCAATTGAAAAAGCAAAAGCAGATGAATCATTTGCAGCAGCAATGTGTATTGGTTGTGGTGCTTGTGTAGCTGCATGTAAAAACAGTTCTGCAATGTTATTCTTAAGCGCGAAAGTATCTCACTTGGCTTTATTGCCACAAGGTGATCCAGAAAGAAAAACACGTGTATTAAACATGGTTGCTCAAATGGACAAAGAAGGATTTGGTTCATGTACCAATACAGGCGCATGTGAAGCAGCTTGTCCTAAAGAAATTTCTATTGCTAATATTGCTCGTTTAAATAGCGAGTATTTAAGAGCTGGGTTAACTGCAGAATAGTGGCCAACACTTATTTTCAGTTTAAAGAATTTATCGTGCATCAGGAACATACCGCTATGAAGGTTTGTACTGATGCATGTTTATTTGGTGCCTGGGTGGCAAATGATCCTGCACTCACTAAAGCAAATTCGATTATTGATATTGGAACGGGCACTGGCTTACTAAGCTTAATGTTAGCACAAGCAACTGTCAGCAATACGAATGCTACAAAGATCACTGCTATTGAAATAGAACCCAATGCTGCAGCCGAAGCAGCAAGTAATTTTAAAGCCAGCCCTTGGTCAGAAAGACTAAATTTAATAAAGGATTCTATTCAAAATTTTACACAAAACACATCAACCAGAAATGGTGAAAAGTTTGATTGCGTAATAAGCAACCCCCCTTTTTTTGAAGGCGACTTGCATTCTCCTGACCATCAAAAAAATTTAGCTTCGCATAGCACGGCACTTCCTTGGCAAATTTTAGTAGAACAGGTATCACAATTACTTAATCAGGATGGTTTCTATTATGTGCTAATTCCTGCATTACGTGCGTATACCATGCAAAAATTAGCCACGCAAAATGAATTGCAATTAGTGGAAGAAGTGGTTGTATTTAACGCTGCAAAACAAATGCCATTCAGAGTCATGCAAAAATTTATTAAGTCGACAAATCAAGTGACTGAAATTAAGCGTACCAACTTTATCATTAAAGAAGCCGATAACAAATACACGCAAAATTTTACACAACTACTTGCGCCTTACTATTTGCATTTATAAATTACACATCCACTTAATAAAATACCTAATTAGTATCATGTAGTATCGTGCTATTAATGTTGTGCGTAGTCTTTTAAATAATTAAATGGTTCCGTTAAATTTCCTTTGTCGAGCATAGTAGCTTTACGAATAATCTCATTCCCGTTTCCAATCAAATCAGGAATTACGTATTTAATTAATTGCTCACCAAAAAAACGGCTGGCATCTCTCGGTAATTCATTGGGTAAATTTCCAACTGCCATAATATCGATACTATCATGCAAGTAAGGAATTGTTTTTTTACACGCCTTTATATTCACTCCGTAAATGGGCTCTTCCGAAGTGGAGTCCCCTAAATTTATAGGTATGCTTCCATGTGCATCGTCGGTGATATCGGCAATGGTAGAAAGTGCATAGTCGTTATCCTGTAAATCAAGTAAAGTAAATAGAGGCGGTATGCCTTTTTCCCAATAAATACCATTCATTAAAATATGCGTCTGCTTTAAATAATTGTTAAAGAGACAAATATAATTTTCGGGATGTTGATGAAAATCATCACGATTGTATTTACCGGTTTCTTTATGTACATACAAATCACCCCCTTTTAAATGTACATATACAGGATAAGCGTAGGTTCTTGAAATATAATCTTCCGGTTCTACCTGTTGCACATCCATCAAATTCATAATTTCTAAAATACCATGTGCTACCCTTCCTGATCCTGTAACAGCAATTTTAATATTAGGTAACTTTAAACCAAAATAAGTGTGTACCAATTCCATATAATCTTTCACTTCCTTTACCCTGCCTAAATGATA
>CANGMV010000193.1 GCA_947454745.1 Bacteroidota bacterium
CAAATATGCTTCACCCCAATGCCAAGTGATTCCAATAAAAATTACTATGGCTAAAACTACATTCACTATTCCACCTCCCAACAGTACAATTAATCGCTGGTAGGCCGGCTTTGATCTTAACTCCCAACTTTCAGGTGCTTTATTCAACTGCTCCGTGTCCATGCTCTCATCCACCATACCACTAATTTTCACATAGCCACCGAATGGGATCCATCCAATACCATATTCTGTATCGCCTATCTTCTTTTTCCAAAGACTAAACCCTGGATTAAAAAATAAATAAAATTTTTCTACCCTTGTTTTAAAAAGACGTGCTGGAATAAAATGCCCCAACTCGTGCAACACTACTAATATCGAAAAAGATAAAATAAATTGTCCTGTTTTCACACCCACGGATGCAAAATCAATTGCTAAAGTATACATATATTAAAGTTGTATTAAGGAAGCTGCGTAACTTCGCGCTTCGCCATCTGTTTCAAAATAATCGCTCAATGTTGGATTGGCAATAAATTCAATTTTTTCTAAAGTTCTTTCAATCAAATCGGTCATATCTAAAAAGCCAATTCTATTTTTCAAAAACGCATACACTGCAATTTCATTAGCAGCGTTCAACACGCAAGGTGCATTGCCCCCTTTGTGCATAGCGTCAGTAGCTAATAATAAATTCCTGAAAGTTTTGGTATCGGGTTCGTCAAATGTTAAAGTATTGGGTTTGTCGAAATGATATCTTGGAAATTCATTTTTTAAACGCTGAGGAAATGCCATTGCATATTGAATGGGCAATTTCATATCCGGCAATCCCATTTGCGCTTTAATACTTCCGTCTTGAAATTGTACCATGCTATGAATGATACTTTGCGGATGCACCACTACTTTAATTTGATGCGGTTCTAAATCAAATAACCACTTTGCTTCAATCATCTCTAACCCTTTATTCATAAGGGTTGCAGAGTCAATAGAAATTTTCGCACCCATGGCCCAATTAGGATGTTGCAAAGCATGATCTCTTTTTACATTCACTAAAAAGTTGGGTTTCTTTCCTAAAAAAGGACCGCCGCTTGCAGTGAGTATAATTTTTTCGATAGGATTATTGTTTTCCCCCACCAAACATTGGAATATAGCAGAGTGTTCACTATCTACCGGAATAATGGCTGCTCCTTTTTCCTTTGCCGTACGCATTACAATATCTCCTGCAACGACTAAAGTTTCCTTATTTGCTAACCCAACTGCCTTTCCTTTTTCAACAGCCGTTAATGTTGGCGTTAATCCTGCAAAGCCTACAATACCTGCCATCATAAAATCATAACAATCCATGGCAGCTACTTGTTCCAATGCTTCTTCCCCTGCAAATACTTTAATGGGTTTTCCTTCCAATGCTTTTTTTACAATGGCATATTTTCCTAGCTCACCAATTACCACAATATTGGGTATAAATTGTAAAGCTTGTTCAATTAATAAGGACTCATTGGAATGCGCAGTTAGTACTTCCGCCACAAATAAATCGGGGTGCGCGGCAATCACTTCAAGGGTTTGTTTACCTATTGAACCTGTTGAACCGAAAATGGCAATTCTTTTTTGTTGCATCCAATGACTTTGTTGTGACTTTGTAAGTTAATTTACGTGCGCTTAAAATTACATTATTATTTGTTAATATACACTGTTAAGTCTTCAGCGATCTTTCGGTCATTGCTTAACCTTGGTACTTTATTTTGCCCGCCTAGCTTGCCCTGCGCACGCATATAATTAATAAAAGCATTCTTTTGAAGTGAACTAATATGTAATGGTTCAAGGATATTGCCCACAATTAAATCCTGATAATACACATTCTTTTCGCACATATATGCATTTAGCTTTTGACTAAATAACTCCATGTTACTAGGTGCTTTTTCAAATTCAATAAACCATTCGTGGTAACTTTTTCCGGATCCTTGTTGAATAAATGGAGCCACGGTAAATTCCACAACCGACACCTCCATTTCATTTGCGGCTTTTAATAATGCTTGCTCTACTTCTTCCCCAATTACATGTTCTCCAAAGGCCGATATAAAATGTTTGACCCTTCCTGAAACAATGATACGATAAGGATCCACGCTTACAAATTTCACCGTATCGCCAATACTATATCCCCATAAACCTGCATTACTATTAATGATTAGCGCATACTGCTCACCTAATTTTACTTCGTCTAAACTATACCTAGTAGGGTTTTCGTTATGCACTTCGGCAAGTGGAATGAACTCGTAAAAAATGCCGCTATTCGTATTTAATAATAAACCTTGTTGGTCTCTGGTATCCTGAAAAGCAAAAAAGCCCTCACTAGCTGGGAACAATTCAATGGTGTCAATTTCCTTGCCAATGGTCTCAAATAATTTGGATTTATAAGGCTCAAAATTGACCCCGCCTTGAACTAACAATTGTAAATTCGGGAACAGTTCTTTTACAGGCTTCCCTGTTTTAGCAACTAAATTGTCGAAATACATTTGCATCCAGGGCGGAATACCTCCAATTAATGTCATGTCCTTGCCCAAGGTTTCTTCAACCACTTTTTCTAATTTTTCCTCCCACTCTTCAATACAATTGGTTTCGAAACTAGGTAATTGATTACTTCTTAAATAAGCAGGAATATGGTGATTCACTATCCCACTTAAACGGCCTGTTGGTATTCCTCCAACCCGTTCTAAAATAGGAGATCCGCTTAAAAAAATCATTCTACCATCGGCAAATTTGGTTTTTCCGGTGGTTGCCATATAAGTAAGTATGGCATTTCGGGCACCATTAATATGATTCGAAATAGAATCCTTAGTAATGGGTATATATTTTACACCGCTTGTAGTTCCACTGGTCTTGGCAAAATAAATTGGCTTCCCCTTCCAAAGTACATTGGGCGTCCCTTTTTTTACTTCCTCGATATAAGATTTTAGGCCTTCATAGTCTTTAATAGGTACCGCTTTTTTGAAACTTTCATAATCAGCTACCTGATCCAAACCATGGTCTTTCCCGAATTTTGTACCCTTGCCGATCTTAACTAATTGATTTAGAATAGATTGCTGATCGGCTACCGCCGTTTTGGCCTCTTTTTGCAATTTGTGATACACCATTTTAGCAAAAGGTTTGGCAAGCAGAGACTTTATATTAAACATGAGCGGAGTATTGAGATTGGGGTCGGAACAAATTTAGGTAGTATTTCATTGATCTTCAAATGACTTTGCCTTGAAAAAGGCATATTTTAGACTATTATTATATTTTTTGAGAATTACTTGCAAATTGGGAGAATAATAATTACCTTTGCCGTCCTAATTTTGGACAATTATGTTAGCAGTAGTAAAAATCGCAGGACAACAATTTAAAGTACAAGCAGGAGATAGCTTGTA
>CANGMV010000194.1 GCA_947454745.1 Bacteroidota bacterium
CAATTCGAGGACACGAACAAAATTCCATTATTAGATTTTTTAGCTAAGGATACTATTGTTTGGTTAAAGGATTGGGATGTGACCAAGCAAAAAGGAATGGATCAATACGAGTCGGTGCAAACTTTTATTACGCATCATGCTGCTATGAATAAGGCAGATGATACTGATCCGCATAAAAAAGAATCCCAGTTGGAAGATTTTGAAACGGTGGAAGACACTGAAAGAACGCTTCAAAATCATACCTTAATTGAATGGGGTTTTCATGCGCATTTAAGTACCGACAAAATACTTTTCAATACACAGTCACAACCTATTTTTAATAGACAGTTCCAGTATTTAATTGCCAATTTGCAAGACTTGGAAAAGCAAGGGTATGCATTGTATTTGTTTGCAGAGCAAGCCAAACAATTGGAGAGATTACACGCCATTTTTACGGATTTAAAAACGGAGATTCAATTTACGCCAATTGTAAAAAGCATTCATGAAGGATTTATTGACCATGACCATAAAATGGTTTGTTATACTGATCATCAAATTTTTCAACGTTACCATAAATACAAAGTAAAACAAGCCTATAGTAAGAGTAAGGCCATTACGCTAAGAACCTTACGCGACTTGCAGTCTGGCGATTATGTAACGCATATTGACCATGGAGTTGGTGTGTATAGTGGCTTGCAAAAAATTGAAGTAAATGGGCATGTGCAGGAGGCTGTAAGGATCATTTACAAAGACAGTGATATTTTATATGTAAATATTAATTCGCTACACAAAATTTCAAAGTACACAGGTAAAGAGGGTGCGCCACCTAAGGTGAATAAGTTGGGATCGGATGCTTGGGTAAAGTTAAAAGACAAAACAAAGGCCAAGGTTAAAGCCATTGCCTTTGACTTAATAAAATTATATGCACATCGTAAGGCACAGGCTGGGTTTGCCTTTACGCCCGACAATTATATGATACATGAATTGGAAGCATCGTTTATGTATGAGGACACGATCGATCAGGCCAAAGCCATTGCGGATGTAAAAAAGGACATGGAGCAACCATCTCCTATGGACCGATTGGTTTGTGGAGATGTGGGTTTTGGTAAAACCGAAGTGGCGGTTAGGGCTGCATTTAAAGCGGCGATTGATGGTAAGCAAGTTGCGGTATTAGTCCCTACGACCATATTGGCTTTTCAACATTACAAAACCTTTAAAGAAAGACTTAAAGACTTTCCTGTTACAGTAGATTATATCAATCGATTTAAATCATCGGCCGAGAAAAAAGCAACCATTGAAAATGTGAAAGCAGGTAAAGTGGATATTTTAGTAGGCACACATGGCATATTAGGGAAGGAAGTTGGATTTAAGGATTTAGGGTTGATGATTATTGACGAAGAGCAAAAGTTTGGAGTTGCACATAAGGAAAAATTAAAAACGCTTCGTACAACAGTTGACTGTTTAACCCTTACTGCAACACCTATTCCAAGAACCTTGCATTTTAGCTTAATGGGTGCACGTGATCTAAGTATTATCAATACAGCACCTGCGAATAGACAACCTATACATACTGAAGTACAAGTGTTCCACGAGGATGTGATTAGAGAATGTATATATTATGAAACCGAAAGAGGTGGTCAGGTGTTCTTTATCCATAATCGAGTACAAGGCCTGGCTGAAATGTGTGCAATGATCCAAAAATTATGTCCCGATTTGAGTATAGGATTTGCACATGGACAATTAGAAGGTCATCAGTTGGAAGAAAAAATATTGGATTTTATAGAGCGTCGTTATGATGTGTTAGTGTGTACGAATATTGTAGAGAGCGGGGTAGATATTCCCAATGTGAATACAATTATTGTAAACAACGCCCATCATTTTGGATTAAGTGATTTACACCAATTAAGAGGAAGAGTAGGACGAAGCAATAAAAAAGCCTTCTGTTATTTATTGGCACCACCCATGAGTACTTTGCCCGATGATTCTCGAAAGCGCTTGCAAACTTTGGAGCAATTTAGTGAATTGGGTAGTGGCTTTCAAATTGCTATGCGCGACTTAGATATTAGAGGCGCAGGTAATTTATTGGGAGGTGAACAAAGTGGCTTTATGGCTGAGATTGGATTTGAAATGTATCAGAAAATTTTAGCCGAAGCAGTAAGAGAATTAAAACGTTCCGATTTCCAGGAATTATTCAAGGAAGAAATTAGCAAGCAGGATGATTTTGTAACGGATTGCACCATTGATACCGATTTGGAAATCATGATACCAGATAGTTATGTTGAAAATATTGGAGAAAGGCTTTCCTTGTATACTCGATTAGATCAATCTGAAAACGATGAGGAACTGGAGCAAATGAAATTAGAATTGATAGACCGATTCGGTCCTTTGCCGGCTCCGGTGAATGATTTGTTTATTACCATACAATGTCGAAGACTGGCCATTGCATTAGGTTTTGAGAAAATGACTTTGAAAGAAGAAACGATGCGTTGTTTTTTCATAAATCGTCCTGATTCACCTTATTTCGAAAGCGATACTTTTAAAAATTTATTGGGCTTTATCAATACTTCCATGAACAATGCCAACTTTAAACAAGTAGGCAAAACCTTTATACTTATTGTGAAAGATATTAAAGGAATGGAGGATTGTTATAGGACTTTAACCAAGATGTATAACGGAGTTATTGCAAAATAAAAAAGCCACTGAAAAATCAGCGGCTTTTTTATTTAAATGCTTTTCAGCAAGTAATTTAGAATCCTTTTGTAGCTACACCGTCAGCAATTGCTTTTAATGCATTTGCTTCGCTCATGATAGCAGCCATTTTATTTCCTTTACCATCATGACCACCTGCCATGTAACCGCCTTTAGCAGTTTTAGTTACAACAGCATCGTGCATTGGTACGTTTTTTTCTTTAGTCTTTAAGCAATACGCTTTGATCATTTTTGAAGTGTCCATTTTGTATAAATTTTAGTGTTTAAATTGCTGAATTGAAAGTAGGTTATTTATTGTGATTCCCTTTAATATAACATTGATTTTTTGTTAAAAAATGCCTTTTTTAGGCCTAAAACAAGGTTTAGGCGTCAATTTTGGCATATTTAGCATGGCTTTCAATGAATTCTCGTCGAGGAGCCACTTCATCACCCATTAACATACTAAAGATACGATCTGCTTCGGCAGCACTATCAATAGTAACTTGTTTTAAGGTTCTGCGACTTGGATCCATGGTAGTTTCCCATAATTGATCGGCGTTCATTTCACCCAAACCCTTGTATCGCTGAATGGTTACTGAGCTATCATTGCCGCCTCCTAATTTCACTACTAAGTCCTTGCGTTGTTCCTCGCTGTATGCATATTCTTGATCCTTTCCTTTCTTTACTAAGTATA
>CANGMV010000195.1 GCA_947454745.1 Bacteroidota bacterium
CCCAATTGTTGAACACGTTTAATTTTATCCTGCATTACCCAACGGTCCCTAAGCCAACCAAATTCCTCCATGTGAAATCTTGAATCCTCGGGTATGCCGTCATTGTATTTGCCAGTTAATAAACCCGCAGCTAAGGGACTCCAAATAGTTGTACCTAGGCCAACATTCTTAAATAGCTCAACATATTCATTGTCCATTTTGTTGCGCTCAAATAAGTTGTATTGTGGTTGTTCCATTTGGGGGCCTATCAATCTATAATGTGCCGCTACACGATGTGCTTCCATAATTTCAACACCACTCCATTCGCTCGTGCCCCAGTACAAAATTTTACCTTGCTGTATTAATGTGTTCATAGTGTGTACCACTTCCTCAATAGGAGTGGTTTTGTCGGGACGATGACAAAAATATAAATCTAAGTAATCGGTTTGAAGTCTTTGTAAGGCTTCGTTACATGCTTCGGTTAAATGCTTTCTACTAAGTCCTGTTTGATTAGGCTTGTTTCCTTTCCCTCTACTTCCAAAATAAGCCTTTGACGACAAAACATAGGAGGTTCTATCCCAATTCTTTTTTTGTAAAACGCGACCCATCATTTTTTCACTTTCCCCTTCGGCATAACCTTCGGCGTTGTCAAAAAAGTTTACACCATGGTCATAGGCAATACCCATTAATTCATCAGAAATACGATCGTCGATTTGTTTGTGAAATGTAACCCAGCTACCAAAGCTCAAAGCGCTTAATTGTAAGCCCGTTTTTCCCATTTTTCTGTATTCCATAAAAAGTGTTTATTAGTTTAAACCACTGCTATCCGATATAATTGCAAAGCTATTGGACTGCGGTTTAATAATTTTGATATCCGATAAATCTTGACTTGCTTCAAAACCTAATCCGTAAATTTTGGAGATAGGATTATGCTGCTTTACAACTACTTCCTTGTCGGTGTGAAATTTAGTTGTGTTCTGGTCCCAATACATTTCCTTGCACCATAACGTGTCGCCTTTTGTGTTGTATACAATTACATTGCCTCTTAAAAACACTTTATTTTCTTCCTGAATATAATGCGCATAATTAGCAGATAATTTACTTTCAATTATGGCACTATCCTTATAAAAATCTACTTTAATAGTATTCGGGAATTCAATCATTTTACCACTATCGAGTAAATATTTTTTCATAACAGGGGCCATCATTTTAGCAGTCATTCTTCCATTGTCACTTACATAAATGGCTACATCTTTTCCAATATCAATACCTCCTGCCTTTGAACTCAAAGCTTTTACATCATTCACATTGTTTTCACAAGCTATCATAAAAAAGCAGCTACTCAAAAAAGTAACTGCTGTGATTATATTTTTATATGCAAACTGATTAATCATATTTTCGTTTGTTAAACCAAATATCACTTAAGCTATAACCTACAGTGAATTGTACAAAGCTTTCCTGATAAGTATTGTTGCTACTTCCTCTCTTACCAAACTGCAATGCTAAGTTAAGCAAAGAAAATTGATAGTCATAAGAGCGGTATTTTCTGATCGGTAATCCTGCGCCAATAGAGAAAGAAGATACAGTCAATCCTTTTTGATCCACATTGATATAATCCTTTCCTGTATTAAAACCAGCGCGATATACTACAGTGGACCAATAGTTTTCATACTCGAATGAATTAGGGCAATACTGTAAGCCAAACCTTAACATATAGGCGTTTGACAATAGGTCGGGCTGGCCATAAAAACGATAAGTTGATTTCCAGTCGGCTTTATCCAACTGAATACCAATTACCAATTGATCAAAACTTCCTTTATTACTTACTTCCTTTTTATGGAATGCAATTCCTGCAGTATAACTTGCCGGTAATTTAATGGAACCAGAATTATTAATAGACATCGAAGCCGTATCGATAGGAGCAGAAGTACCAGTCGTAAATGTACCAGTAGTTCTTAAAATATCTTGCTTGCCGCTAAGGGTTTGCTGTAAAGTTGCAGTTGCACCGTAGCTTAAAGTATACTCAGTTTTATCGGTTGTTTTAGGATGACTGATGGTATTCAAAGTGAATTCCCCTAACATGCCCAATTGAAAAAATACGCCTCCAAATAAAGTATTCGTACTCGCTTGCGATTGATAAAAAGCAGTGGAATCGGTATTGTATTGGAATGATTTTACATTCTCGATTCTCTTTTTTCCAAAATTATATCCTGTGTTTAATCCAAGGCTCAAATATTTCCAAGACTTTCCAAAACCAATATAGGCTTGATTTAAACCTCCTTGTCCAATATAGTTATTGTATAAGGAGTCGCCTGTTGGTAATATTTTCAATTCGTCTACCGAATAATTAATTTGGGTCAGCGGTCTTAATCCAAATGCCATACCTAAATGCTTTTCCTTGTTTAAAGGCAATCCAATAGCAACATAATTTGGCACAAAATAGTTGGATTGAAATCTTGATACTGGCGTATTACTTTTAAGCGTGTTGCTTGTAAAATTCATTCCTAAATCGAAAGTAGTCATATACAAACTACCATAGGAAGCAGGGTTGTTAATGTTTACACTTTGGCCAAAGCTTCCGTTCATACTAGCAGTATAGGCTGCAGTAAATCCGCCCATTCCTTGGCTAGTTGCATTTTGACTATTGTACACTTCGTTTCCTAATCCGTATCTAGAAAATGGAGAGTTAATTTGAGCCTTAGTAGGTGTTATAAAACACACTAAAACGAGAAAGGGGGTTAGCCTAATTATTTTTTTCACAAATCGCATAAAGTCCTTTAAATATTAAGTTTTGGTCGGCAAATATCCTCTTTTTTAGGTGCCGCGCAAAATAACAAATGTCGCCACCGGTTAATAGCACGTTAAAGTTGGCATATTTTTCGGCATATGCAGCAATAATACCATCTATTTCGGCTGCAATACCCAAAATTACTCCACTTAAAAGGTTGGTTTTAGTGTCATAGCCCACAAGTGTAAACTCATTGGAAGCTTGTATAAGCGGCAAGAGTGCTGTTTGTTCATGCATTGCCTTAAAGCGCATTTGCATGCCTGGTGAAATACTGCCTCCTAAAAACGCATGCTGGTTGGTGACAAAATTATAGGTAATGCAGGTGCCAAGTGAAATGATGAGATTGTGTTGATTCGGGTGTAAATCAACAGCAGCAGCTACCAGGGCCAATCGGTCGGCGCCAATGGTTTCGGGTTTACCGACAGGTGTGGTGAAATTTATTTGAGTAGCGGGGCCCAATAAGTGAAATTTGGAATGCTCCGATAATATTGTTTCAATGGCTTTGTCATGATGAACTACCGAAGACAAAATGGTTTTATTTGGCTTCCATTTTTCCAATAATGCCTTGATTTCA
>CANGMV010000196.1 GCA_947454745.1 Bacteroidota bacterium
ACGAGCAATTATCTCAAATGAATATTTTAGTAGAAGCTTGGGGCGGTAAATTCCAAAACCAAGAATTGTCTGCTAAACAAGGTTTGAATGTAGATGCATTATTAGAGAAAGTGTTATTAGAATCTGAGATTTTAGATTTGAAAGCAAATCCAAATAGAGAAGCTACAGGAAGTGTAATTGAAGCATCATTAGATAAGGGTCGTGGATATGTTGCAACGATATTGGTTCAAAACGGAACCTTGCGTCAAGGGGATTTAATTTTATCTGGCCAACATTATGGTCGTGTAAAAGCCATGTTCAATGAACGTAATCAACGTATCGAAGTAGCACCTCCTTCCACACCAGTGGTGATTTTAGGTTTGAATGGCGCTCCTCAAGCGGGTGAGAAATTCAAAGTATATGATGATGAAGCAGAAGCAAAAGAATTAGCGACTAAGCGTGCTCAATTATTAAGAGAGCAAGGTTTAAGAACTAGAAAACATATTACATTAGACGAGATTGGTCGTCGTTTGGCTTTAGGTAACTTTAAAGAATTAAACATCATCATCAAAGGTGACGTGGATGGTTCTGTAGAAGCCTTGAGCGATTCATTACAAAAATTATCTACCGAAGAAATTGCGATAAGAGTAGTATTAAAAGGAGTAGGTCAAATATCTGAATCTGACGTATTGCTTTCTGCTGCTTCTGACGCCATCATTATTGGCTTTAACGTTCGTCCTAGTATGCAAGCAAGTCGCTTAGCTGAAACAGAAGGCGTGGAAATTAAAATGTACTCAATTATCTACAACGCAATTGACGAAATTAAGAGCGCGATGGAAGGTATGTTGGAACCAAAAATCCAGGAGAAGATTGTTGCCAACGTGGAAGTACGCGAAGTATACAAATTTGACAAAGCAACTGTTGCAGGTTGTTTCGTGTTAGATGGTAAATTAAGCCGAAACAGTAAAATACGTATTATCCGTGACGGTATTGTCGAATTCCCAAGAGGGGAAGGACAAGCAGCCGAATTGGGTAGCTTAAAACGTTTCAAAGACGACGTAAAAGAAGT
Organism: Bacteroidota bacterium; assembly: GCA_947454745.1. GTDB lineage: Bacteria > Bacteroidota > Bacteroidia > Chitinophagales > Chitinophagaceae > Sediminibacterium. The sequence goes on from CANGMV010000196.1 coordinate 1,049, forward strand.
TGTATCCAATATGGAGTGTGGTTTAACCATTAAAAACTTCAGTGACTTGAAACCAGGTGATATCGTTGAAGCTTTTGAGGAAGAAGAAGTTAAACGTACTTTATAAAATAATTAAGATTTGATAGTTGGGATAATCACTCAGCTATCAGATCTTTACCCCATTAATTATAGTATTGATGAAAATTGTTAGCGTTGTTTTTTCTTTAGTGTTATTGTCGTTTTCTTTTTCGTTGAAAGCGCAGACTAAAAAAGTATTGGCAGATAAAATTATTGCCACTGTTGGAGATAAATTTATTTTAAGGTCGGATATCGACAATTCCATTGCTGATTACAAAAGACAAGCGCAAGGTCAGGAAGGCGTTGTAATTCCTAGTGCCTGTCAGGTATTGGAAGGACAACTTATTCGTAAAGCCTTGGTATTACAAGCGGAGAAGGATTCCATTATTGTTACAGAGGATGAAATTCAAAATGCAATTGATAGCCGCATTAGAAACTTTTTACAACAATTTGGCTCAAAGGAAGTGCTTGAGGAAGTAGCAGGTCGTAGTATTTCCCAATTAAGAGATGATTTTAAGATTTTAATTAAAGAGCAAAAATTGGCTGACGAAATGCAGCAGAAGATTGTAGAGAAAATTAAAATTACACCTACCGAAGTACGTGCTTATTACAATAAAATTCCTGTAGACAGTTTGCCTTTGTATGAAAGCGAAGTGCAGGTATTAGAATTGGTAATGCATCCAAAAGCGAATCGTGATGTAGAAGAATATGTTATTAAGCAAATGATGGATTATCGCCGTCAGGTGGAAGCAGGCATTAACAAGTTTGACCAATTGGTAAAATTATATTCCGAGGATCCAAGTTCAAAAGAAAATCTAGGTCAATTCAATTTAAACAGAAACGAAAAAAACTTTGACCCTGCATTTATGGCTGGTTCATTCCGTTTAAAAGAAGGCCAAATTTCTGCACCGATTAAGTCTAAATTCGGGTATCATTTAATTCAACTTATATCAAGATCAGGAGATGATGCGGTAGTAAAGCATATTCTACGTATCCCTCCAATTTCTAATGACGAGATTAATGAAACAAAACACTTTTTGGACAGTATCAGAAACTTAATTGTCACCAACAAGATGAGTTTTGGAGAAGCGGTGAATAAATTTAGTGACGACGACGGTAGTAAATTTACAGGAGGCGCTGTTTCGGGAAGAGACGGGTCTACTTATGTAAATTACGATCAATTGCCTGATAAGGACATGGTGGTATTAATGAAGACTATGAAAACTGGTCAAGTTTCTACGCCTCAGGTATATACCGACGATCGTGGCCGAAAAACAGTAAGACTCGTGTTTTTTAAAGACCGCACAGAACCACATAAGGAAAATCTAAAGGAAGACTATAACCGTGTAGCCGCACGTGCCTTAGAATCTAAAAAGACAAAGTCCCTAGAGGCTTGGTTTAACGAGCATATTACTAATTATTACATCTTTATTGACCCTGAATACCAAACTTGTACTGAAATCAGTAATTGGACCAAGGTGGCCAATGCAATCATAAAGCAGAAAACTTACTAATTTCTAAAGTTTTTTCGAACGCTTACTAGTTAAGATTGAGGAACTATTGTAAATTTGTGGCTCCTTAAACTCCATCATGAGCGACGAAATTAAACACGAATGTGGCCTTGCCTACATTAGATTAAGAAAGCCCTTTTCCTACTATCTTCAAAAAAGAGGTTCAGTTACTTACGGGCTCAACAAATTGTACCTTTTGATGGAAAAACAGCATAACCGCGGACAAGACGGCGCTGGTTTAGCCACTTTAAAATTAAATATCGAAGCTGGGAATCCGTATTTATATCGGTTAAGGAGTAATGCACAACAACCCATTGCCGATTTATTTTACAAAATAGGTTTAGAAATTCAAGAGCTCGAAAAATTTCAACCAGATATTTCTAAACACCCAGGTTTAATGAAAGGGCACTTGCCTTTTATGGGAGAGATTTTATTAGGCCATTTACGTTATGGTACACAGGGCAAAAACAATGTTGAATTTTGCCATCCGTTTATTAAGAAAAATTTAGTGCCAGGAAAAAATATTGCGTTAGCCGGCAACTTCAATTTAGTTAACACCGACGAATTGTTTCAACATATTGGATTTGATCCAGGTCCTTTCGAAAAACAAAGTGACTTAGCTGCTATGATGGAAGTGATTCATCATTTTTTAGTGAAAGAAGAATCCTTAAATCCAAACGCGCCTAATATTGTAAATGTATTAAAGCAAGC
>CANGMV010000197.1 GCA_947454745.1 Bacteroidota bacterium
AAGCCGATCACTGTTGAAGAAATTATTGGATGCCTAACAACCATTCGAAAAAAACTAATCGACGAAAATCACTCTTTGTATTTATACCGATTAGACAGTTTATTGAATAAGGTAAAAATATTTGGAACTCATTTTGCGTCCTTAGATATTCGACAAGACAGCCGTATACACCGACAAGTATTATTGGATATCTGCAATACCCTAAAAGCAAAAACAGGAAATGCGATATTGCCAGAAAATTATGCATCATTAACTGCAAATGACCAAATAGCAGCATTAACTCAGGTGAAAGATGCGGTGGATCCAAATATTTTTACTGAAACCATCACCAAGGATACAGTAGAAAGCATTTATGCAATCGCTCAGGTACAAAACAAAAATGGAATTGCAGGTTGTCACCGCTATGTGATAAGCAATTGTCAAACCGAAGTAAATGTGATGGAGTTATATGCACTGTTCCGATTATGTGGATGGGATGAAAATTTGTCGAATATCGACATCGTTCCTTTATTTGAAACCATCGATGATTTAGCAGCATCGGAAGCGATCATGCAAAAATTATACCAACATCCATTGTATGCTGCACACTTAGCAAGCCGAAAAATGCAACAACCAATTATGTTGGGCTTTAGCGATGGAACTAAGGATGGTGGCTATTTACAGGCCAATTGGAGTATTTATAAATCGAAAGAAGTACTTACCAATATTTCTAGAAAAAATAATATTATCGTTAAATTTTTTGATGGTCGGGGTGGCCCTCCAAGTAGAGGTGGTGGTAAAACACATCAGTTTTATGCATCCATGGGGAACCAAATTGAAAATGAAGAAATTCAATTAACGATACAAGGACAAACTATCACTTCTAATTTTGGTACAATTAATTCTTCTCAATATAATTTGGAACAATTACTGAGTGCCGGGGTAAGTCATGAACTATTTGCTGATACTAAATTACAATTGTCTCAACAAGATCGACTGGTATTAGAAGAATTGGGAAACATCAGTTATCAGTCCTATCAACAATTAAAAGAGCATCCGTTGTTCTTGCCTTATTTGCAAAAGTTTAGCCCACTTAATTATTATAGTAAGAGTAATATTGCGAGCCGACCTGCTAAAAGAGGTGCTGGCAATGACTTAAAATTCGAGGACCTACGTGCGATTCCATTTGTAGGCAGCTGGAGCCAGTTAAAACAAAATGTACCAGGATTTTTTGGAGTAGGTACTGCATTACAAGTAATGAAAGAAAAAGGCTTGTGGAAGGAAGTGCAATCCCTATTCAACAATATCGGATTCTTTAAAACCTTGGTGGACAATAGTATGATGAGTATGGTAAAATCTAGCTTTGCCATTACCAAGTATATTGACAATGATCCTGAATACAGTGAAATTTGGAATACGATTAAAGAAGAATTCAAATTAACTACGCAGTTGTATTTAGAATTAAGCAATACTAAAAGTTTAATGGAAAATGATACGGTTGCTAAGCATTCTATTTTACTAAGAGACAGGATCGTATTGCCCTTGCTTACTTTACAACAATATGCATTATGCCGCGTGCAGGAGCCAGAAATAGATTCGGAATTAAAAGCGTCCTACGAAAAGCTATTAACCCGTACCATGTTTGGCATTATTAATGCAGCCCGCAACTCGGCTTAGTTTTTGGGCCGATGATTATAATTATACTGGTGCTTTAGTATCCTTCCATTTCCACAAATGTAAACAAGCATAGGTTTTATAAGGAGCCCATGCCATGGACTTGGCTAACATTTTTGTGTGTAACTCTTTTTTAGTTTCATATTTAATTTTATACAGCCTAACCATTGCTTGTTGAATTCCCAAATCATCAACCGCAAAAACATTCTCGTGACCTAAACTAAACATTAATAACATCTCCACCGTCCATCTTCCTACCCCTTTAATTTGAGTTAATAAATCAATCACTTCTTCGGGCTGCATTTTATACAATTGATTGTCTGTTATTTTTTGATCTTCAAAAAACTGTGCTACATTTTGCACATAAGCTACTTTAGAATTACTCAATCCAATACTTCTTAAAACCGTTGGATCCGTTGCTAACACTTGCTTACAGCTAGGCTCTTTGCCATCGTACAAATCCAAGAATCGGTCAAAAATTATTTTAGCTACTTTAGTGCTTAACTGTTGGCTAATAATACTTGCAATTAAGCGAATGGGCGTATTTTTACGACGCTTCAATTCATGGGTATCCTCTTGCAATAAGGCGGCCAATTTAAGATCTTTCTTTAAATGTGTTTTATAAGACATGGCACAAATTAGGGAGATTTATTTATTTATCTTAACTTTTGACTCTATTCAAAATGTATTGTATGAAAAAACTCATTGCCCTAGTTTCTATATTATTAGTTCAGGTGTCCTATTCACAAAATAATGACGTAAAAGCCATACAAGCCATTCTCGATAATCAAACCAAGGCTTGGAACAAAGGCGACTTGGAATCCTTTATGGTAGGTTATTTACAAAGTGATAGTTTAGTTTTTATTGGCAAAGCAGGCCCAAAATATGGATACGACAATACTTTAGCCAACTACAAAAAAAGCTATCCCGACACAAGCCATATGGGCAAGTTGCATTTTGATATTGTAAGTATTAAGCCATTAAATACTGACCATTATTTTGTAATTGGAAAATGGCACTTAACAAGAACCGTTGGGGATCTCAATGGCGTATTTACTTTGATTTTTAGAAAAACAAAAGTTGGTTGGAAAATAATAGCGGATCATAGCAGTTAGCTAATTAAGCAAACCCAGTTATCCAATAAAATATTAATCTAAACTTTGTTTATTGGCTGCAGCTGCTTTTAACAATCTATCAAACTGCGCTGGAGTAAGGTCGTTATAAAAATAATAAACTGGATCCACTTTAGTGCCTCTTTTAATCACCTCATAGTGACAATGCGGTCCTGTACTTTTACCTGTACTTCCTATATAGCCAATTACTTCGCCACGCTTTACTGACTGACCTGGTTTTGCTTTTACTTTCACCATATGACCATATAAGGTTTGATAACCATAGCCGTGGTTAATGACCACTTTATTGCCATAGCCATCGGTACTAAACCCTGCAGCTTGAACAACTCCATCGGCTGTTGCATAAATCGGAGTGCCCGATGGTGCAGTAAAATCTAAACCTTGGTGAAAACGAAAATCTTTATAGACAGGATCAATACGGTAACCAAAACTTCCGCCGATTCTATTTAAATTTTTATTACTTACTGGCTGAATCGCAGGAATCGCTTTTAATAATTTTTCTTTGTTTTTCACCATATTGGTGATCTCCACAAAAG
>CANGMV010000198.1 GCA_947454745.1 Bacteroidota bacterium
ATTATCACTAACTACATTACTGCAGCAATCGCTGAAGGTTTGGCTGAGCGTCAAGCTTCAAAAGACGATGATAGCGAAGTAGAAGAAGGTGCTAACGAATTAGAAGCAAAAGCGAAGAGAATGGAAGCCGAAGCAAATGCTGAAGGCGGAAGAGCTAAGCGTGGTGCTGGTGCAGGTCCTTCTGCTCCAGGTGCTCCTAAGCGTCGTACTACTACTGGCTCTCGTGGTCCAGTAAGAAAGTAATAAAATATCCCAATTGGGTTGTTGGTATCCTTATGGGTACTAATGACCCAATTGTATTTATTTGAAGACTCCAAGATTAACTAAATATTAATTAGACAATTTTAAAAATAATTTTATGAGCGCAATAACTGCTGCAGATATTAATAAATTACGTCAAGCTACAGGTGCTGGTATGATGGACTGTAGAAAAGCTTTAACTGAAACGAATGGTGATTTTGAAGCTGCGATTGACTGGTTACGTAAGCAAGGTCAAAAAGTGGCTGCTAAGCGTAGCGATCGTGAAGCAAAAGAAGGTGTAATTATTGCACAAACTTCTGCTGACAACAAAACTGGTTTTGTAGTTTGTATTGCATGTGAAACTGACTTCGTTTCTAAGAATGCAGAATTCGTAGCATTTGCACAAACAATTGCTGACGCTGCTGTTGCAAACAATGTTACGAGCGCCGAAGCATTAAATGCAGTATCAATCAATGGTACTACAGTTGCAGATATGATCAATGATAAATTAGCTGCGATTGGTGAGAAAATCTCTGTAGCTAAATTTGAAAGAGTAGATGCTCCATTTGTAGCTTCTTATATTCACGGTTCATACAGAATGGGTGTATTAGTAGGATTAACTGCTGATGCTGCTGAATTAGGTAAGGACTTAGCAATGCAAATTGCTGCGATGAACCCAGTAGCGGTAGACGCTGATTCAGTGCCTGCTGAAACAGTAGCACGTGAAAGAGCTATCATCATTGATACTATGAAAGAAGATCCTAAGATGGCAGGTAAGCCCGAAGAAATGATTGCAAAAATTGCCGAAGGTAAAATTGCAGCATTCTTTAAGGAGCAAACTTTATTAGCACAGTCTTTTGTAAAGGACGGTTCTAAAACAGTTGGTGACCACGTTAAGAGTGTAGGTGCTGACATTAAAGTAACTGAATTCAAGCGTGTTGCATTAGGTTAAACCGCAAGTCAACATTGTCTTGTTCAAAAGATACAGATGATTCAAATTCCTAGAAGCTAATACACGCTAAAGGAATTGAAAATATACAAAAGGGGGCCCAAAAAGGCTCCCTTTTTATTTAGCTCAAATTAAGGGGCGCCGTCCATATAAATCCAACAAATCCTTATTCAAAATTTGTATCTTGCAAGTATAAATTGAACCGATTATGCAGCCCAAATACAAACGCGTTTTATTAAAATTATCTGGTGAAGCCTTACTAGGAAACGAAAGAAACGGAGATCCTTTTAATCCAAAAATTATTGAGCAATATGCCAATGAAATAAAAGAAGTGGTAGCCTTGGGCGTGGAAGTGGCAATTGTAATTGGTGGCGGTAATATTTATCGTGGTATGAACGAAGCCGATAGTGGAATTGAAAGAGCACATGGTGACTATATGGGTATGTTGGCAACCGTAATTAATGCGATGGCCATTCAAGCAATGTTAGAAAAAATTGGAGTGTATACGCGTTTGCAATCTGCAATAAATATGGAACAAGTAGCAGAGCCGTATATTCGTCGTAAAGCTTTAAGACATTTAGAAAAAGGACGTGTAGTTATATTTGGTGCAGGAACAGGTAATCCTTATTTCACAACCGACACGGCAGGTTCATTAAGAGCTATTGAAATGAAGGCAGATGTAATTTTAAAAGGAACAAGAGTAGACGGTGTATACGATGCTGATCCTGAAAAAAATCCAAACGCGAAAAAATTCGAAACCATTTCTTTCCAAGAGTGTATTAGTAAAAACTTGAAAGTAATGGATATGACTGCTTTTACATTGTGTATGGAAAACAAATTACCGATTATTGTTTTCGATATGAACCAGCCAGGCAATTTAGTGAAGTTGGTAAAAGGGGATGCAGTAGGTACATTGGTAGGATAGGATTCAAACAAAAAAAGACTATGCAAAAAATATTTTCTTCTCTATTAGTAGTAATCATTTTGTCATTAGGTGTTAATGCAAATGCCCAACAAAAAATAACATTAAAGGATGCGATTCAAATTGCATTAAAAAATAGTTACGACATTAAGTTGGTTGAAAACACGGTAGCCATTTCTAAAAATAACAATGATTATGGAGTAGCAGGGGCTTTACCCACTGTGACTGCAACCGGCAATGATAACAAAACTTCTAGTACATTACAACAACAATATACCGACCCCACCCGTAATACGACCAAGTCGGGAGTAGACGGAACCACAGTGTCAGCGGGTCTTACCGCATCGGTGGTGCTGTTTAATGGATACAGAATACAAACTACAAAGGACCGTTTAGCTGCTTTAGAAAGCCAATCCAACTCCTTGTTAAAAGCACAAGTACAAAATACAACGGCAACAGTGATGCAGCAGTATTATAATATAGTACGTCAACAGGCTTATTTAACAACTATCCAAAAATCAATCGATGCAAGTGAGCAAAGATTAGAAATAGTAAAAACAAAACAAAAAATTGGTGTAGCCAACGAAGCCGACTATTTACAATCAAGTTTGGATTTGAATGCATTGGTGCAAGCAAAACAAAATCAAGTATTGGTAATTGACCAAGCCAAAGGTGATTTGTTAAACAGTTTAGTATTGCCAGCTACTGAACAAATTACGATCGCAGATAGCATTTTTGTAGATGGTACGATCTTATTAAAAGACATTGTTGAAAAAAGTATTCAAAATCCTTCTTTACAAAGTGTTGAGCAACAAATAAAAATTAATCAGTTAATTGAAAAAGAAACAAGGGCATTAATGTATCCAACATTAAGAGCCAGCACTGGTTATAATTTTAATAGCAGCAAGTCGGCTGCAGGATTTAGTTTATTAAATGAAACATATGGTCCATTTGTGGGAGTGAACTTATCTGTTCCATTGTATATGGGTGGTGCATCCAAGAAGAGTTATAAGAACGCAAAGATCAATACCGATATAGCTAATGTGCAATATAAAAGTGCATTAGCCGATATGTCAACCAATGTTACAAAAACATATCAGTCTTATCAAACCAATGTAAAGCAGTTGAATACTGAGGCACAGAACTATCAAATGTCACAATCTTTGTTGAATTTAGTTATGCAAAAATACCAATTAGGACAAGCAACGA
>CANGMV010000199.1 GCA_947454745.1 Bacteroidota bacterium
AAAATCTTTTGGGAAATAATCTAATAAGCAAAAGGGTCTTGTTCCGGGTACGCGTCTATCAAAAAACCGGGAATAGTTTTCAATACCTGTGCAATATCCCAACTCTCTAATCATTTCGATATCATATTCCACACGCTCCTTTATTCTTGCGGCTTCCAAAGGTTTTCCTACCTTTTTAAAATACTCCACCTGTGCGCGCATTTCATCCTGAATCTCATAAATAATTTGTTGCACCATATCTTTTGGTGCTAAGTATAAATTCGCAGGAAAAATGGCGGCGTTTTCCATGCGCTCAATTCTTTTTCCGGTTTCTATTTCGATTGTTTCTATTTCTTCAATTTCATCGCCAAAAAAAGTAACCCGATATCCATAATCTACATAAGGTAATCGTATGTCCACCGTATCGCCGTTAACCCTAAATGCGCCTCTATCAAATTCAGTAACCGATCGATGGTACAAGGCGTTCACTAATGCATGTAAAAACGCTTGTCTTGCAAGGGTTTGTCCTTTTTGAATTCGAATAATTCCATTTTCTAATTCTGTGGGATTTCCCATACCATATATACAACTCACACTTGCAACAATAATAATATCTCTTCTTCCGCTTAATAATTGTGCGGTTGCTTGTAATCTTAATTTGTCTAATTCTTCATTGATGCTTAAATCTTTTTCAATGTACACACCCGAGGTTGGTAAATACGCTTCTGGTTGGTAATAATCATAGTAAGAAACAAAATACCCAACCGCATTGTCGGGAAAAAAACTTTTAAACTCCCCATACAATTGCGCAACCAATGTTTTGTTGTGTGTAAGTACAAGCGTGGGGCGCTGTACATTCTGAATTAAATTGGCAATCGTAAATGTCTTACCACTTCCCGTAACGCCTAATAAGGTTTGGTACTTATCTCCATTTAAAACCCCCTCGGTCAACTGCGCAATAGCACTAGGTTGATCACCCGAGGGGGTATAAATAGATTGAAGTTTAAATGGCATACCCAAAGGTACGCTCTATAATGCTTCTAAATAAACAGAAAGTCTATCAATTGCTTTTGCCACTTCGCCCATTTGCTCCGTTGTCTCCGCCCAGTTTTTTTGTTCAATCGCTTCTCTAACCCCTGGGACCGTTTTTACTCCATATCCAGTATAAAAACCTGGCGCATATAGGCTGTGTTTAAACCAAGGGCGGCGAGGCAAACCCGCGTTGGTTAATAATTGTTGTTCGGCGGTATAAATTTTTGAATTGATCTCGGCTAACTTTTTTGTATCTGCTGTTTTTTTAGCCGCTTCAGCACCTGCAGCTGCTTTTTCTAAATGAGCTAACGCGTTTAATACCGAAGTAAAATCAACATAGGGCACTTCGGGTAATAATGCTGGCAATTTTAAATTTTCCGTTTTATCGGCAGCATACACATATACACTATTGTTTACCAACTCGTTTTCTACTTTCGCTTTTTCGCGTAATTGATCCACATTATTCATCAACTCACTAATATATCCTTTTACTGTTTTATGTAATTCGGTAAAATCAAATTGCAAGGCATCAGCATTGGCAAGTCGCATTACCACCCTACCTGTTGTTTGCGCTAGCGTTACGCCATATGCGAATGTTGGATCTTTAAAACGTCGATACATATCATAAGAATCATAAATAGAATGATATTCTCCACCCTCGTCTTCACCACCATATCCAATATTTAAAGAAGGCACTCCTAAGTGTTGTATGAAAGAAGAATAATCAGAACCCGAACCCATGGCTCCTAATGGGTAAGCAGTAGATTGAAAAGCTTCTTTTTTTGCAGCAGTACTTGTTGCGTTTGCTGCACGTTCTGCTTTTGAGCGCTCAAAAACAGAAACACCCGTTTGTGGATCAATTACTGTTTTACTAATTTCTGTAATCAATGGCGCAAACGCATGTGACCCCTCCGCACCCAAAAAGCCTCTTCCGTTTCCATCAGAATTAATATAAGCAACCGCTTTTGCTTGTAATTCTGCTGCATGGTTTTCCACCCATTCTGTTGATCCCATTAATCCAGGTTCTTCTGCGTCCCAAGCACAATACACCAATGTTCTTTTTGGTCTCCAGCCTTGTTTTAATAAACCACCAATTGCAATAGCTTCTTCTAATTCAGCGGCCATGCCACTAATAGGATCAGCAGCGCCATTTACCCAGCCATCGTGGTGATTTCCTCTAATTACCCACTGATCGGGAAATTCACTTCCTTTAATAGTAGCAATCACATCTAGTCCTGGTCTTAATTTCCAGTCAAAAACTAATTTTAAGTGCACTTGTGAGTTACTTGGACCAATATGATAGGTAAAAGGAAGTCCGCCTCCCCATTCTCTTGGAGCTACCGGACCAGCCATATCTTTTAATAAAGGGGTTGCGTCGCCATAACTAATTGGCAATACAGGAATTTTTAATAGGTTTTTTGCGTCGTTGTGGTCAACTCTTGCAGCTCCTTCAACCGAAGCAATATTGGGTGTGGTAGGATCTCCGGGATAAATCACCATATCCATTATTGATCCTCTTTGTACGGTTTGGTCGTTCTTAAAGGCACCTATTGGATACGCATCCCCAGCTCCATATCCATCATCGGCAGGATCAGAATAGATTAAACACCCTATCGCACCATGTTCTTGTGCAACTTTTGGTTTAATCCCTCTCCAACTGCGGCCATATTTGGCAATCACAATTTTTCCTTTAACATCAATACCATATTTAGCCAATGTTTCATAGTCCTCCGGTAGTCCGTAGTTCACAAAAACCAGGTTTGAGGTTACATCTCCATCGGCACTCCAACAGTTATAGGTTGGCAATTGATCGGCTTGATTTGAGGTTGCGTCTTCTTTTAAAGGTGTCTCTTTAAGTTTTGCTTTATAATTTGTTGCTCCCGACATTTCTAGGGTTCTTGTTGTGGGTGTTGGAAACATTAGTTGATAGGTTTCAATTTTTGTATCCCAACCCGCAGCTGTAAAAACTTTTGCTATTTCACTCGCTACCATTTTTCCACCCTCCGATCCAACATGATGTGGAACGGAAGATAATTTCTTAATATTTTCTCCTACTCTTTTCGAGCTTAGTTGAGCGTCAAATATTTTTTCATTTTTTATTTCCGCTTCGCTTGATTTAAAACCAAGTAGGCCTTGTTGTGCATGTGTGTTTGTGATTATAAAACACAAGAATGAAAATACCAGTGCTTGCTTTTTCATGTAATTTATTTTGAATTAAATATTTCGGTTTAGATATTGGGTATAATTTGGAAGCTTGTATTCATATTCCTCCTGCATAAATCGAGAGGTCATTAAAAAGTCGGCGGT
>CANGMV010000200.1 GCA_947454745.1 Bacteroidota bacterium
AGTGATACCATTAATTTCTTCTTCCACTCTAGTTTGTCTGTTGACTAAACCTAGAACTTCGTCTTCTAAATCTTTTACTTCCATTGGTAATTCACCACGTAGAATTTCAATCTGATCGATACTGCTATCTACAGTTTGAAGTTTGTAAAGATTTACTAATTTTTCTTCTACTGAAAAGTCTTTGACTGATGCCATATTTCAAGTTTATTTAAAGTATGTTATAGGTTGCGTACACACCAAGGATTGGAGGACGGCAAAGGTAGGGAATTTACCCGTTAAATGAGCAATAATTAGCTCCGAAACCCATTGTTCGCTCTCCCCATGCCCAATATCCACTAGTAACAGTTGGCCATCGGCCTCAAAAAAGTCATGGTATTTAAGGTCGGAGGTAATAAAACAGTCCAATTGTTGCGCCTTGGCTGCTCCAATAAGGAAACTGCCAGACCCTCCACATAAGCCTATGTTTTTCAATGGTTTACCCGTTAAAGGAGTGTGCTTTAGTACCGTCAAATTAAACTTTTCCTTGATCCAATTCAGGAATTCGGCCTCATCGGTTTCCAAGGGAAGTTCCCCTTTTAATCCCGAGCCAACAGGTGTACCATTTTGGTCAAAAAGTCCAGGTTTGGGAGCCAAAATTTGTCTATTTTCCAAATGTAGGCGGTCGGCCAAGGTTTTATTCACCCCATTTAAGATACTGTCCAAATTGGTATGAATGGCGTACAAGGCAATATTATGTTGGATGGCTTTGCGAACCGTTCTAGCCACATAGCTATTTTCGTTGAATTGTTTAATGCCCTTAAAAATAATAGGGTGGTGGCTCACGATTAAGTTGCAGCCTTTTTCAATGGCCTCCTCAATGACTGCTTCGGTACAATCCAAGGAACACAAAACGCCCGTACAATTGGTTTCGGGGTTGCCTACTAAAAGACCGCAGTTGTCATAATCTTCTTGAAAATGGAGGGGCGCCCAATTTTCGAGCTCCCTAGTAATTTGTCCAATTTGCATGCGGCTAAATTAAATATAAACAGCTGCTTGTAGAACTATTTTGTGTTAATATTGTTCATTAAGGGTAAAAAAGAAAAGAGGATGGAGCAAATTTCAATTTTTTGGTTTCGAAGAGACCTACGTTTTGAAGACAATGTAGGGTTGTATCATGCATTGTACCAAGCAAAATTGCAGGGACATAAAGTATTGCCCATTTTTATATTCGATAAAACGATCTTAGATAAATTAGAGGATAAAAATGACCGACGTGTAGACTTTATACATCGCGTACTCACGAATATGCAGTCCACTTTGGTTGCCAAAGGGAAAACCATGCAAGTGGAATACGGAAATTCAGTGGAAGTATTTAGTAAACTCATAAAGCAATATTCGGTTTTGTCGGTGTACACGAATCACGACTATGAACCCAATGCAATAGAACGTGATGCACAAATTCAAGCATTGTTAATTAAGAATAATATTGAGTTGCACAGTTATAAGGATCAAGTGATTTTTGAAAAAGAAGAAGTATTAAAAGACGACGGCAAACCTTATACTATTTACACGCCCTATGCGAATAAATGGAGAACTTATTGGGCCAGTCATATTCCTAAAATTCATCCATCCATAAAGTTGATGGATTATTTTTTGGACAGTAAACCTTTGCCCACACCAAGTTTAAATGACATTGGGTTTATGCCCACCGATTTAGTAGTGCCGCCAATGGAATGGCAGGAAAGTTTGGTAAAAAAATATACCGATCAAAGAAATTTCCCAGCCATAAAAGGAACTACGCAATTGAGTGTTCACCTGCGTTTTGGAACAATTTCGGTACGACAATTGGCATTGGATACACAGTCATTAAATAGTACTTATTTTAATGAACTAATTTGGCGAGATTTTTACCACATGATACTTTGGCATTTCCCACAAGTAGCAAAAGGTAAATCGTTTAAAGCGCAGTATGATTTTATTGAATGGCGCAATAATGAAAAAGAATTTGAGGCTTGGTGTGAAGGACGAACAGGATATCCTATAGTGGATGCGGGCATGCGCGAACTGAATACCACAGGTTTTATGCATAATCGTGTGCGTATGATTGTGGCGAGTTTTTTAACCAAGCATTTGTTAATAGATTGGCGATGGGGTGAAGCTTATTTCGCACAAAAATTATTAGACTTCGATTTAGCTGCAAACAATGGAGGATGGCAGTGGGCCAGTGGAAGTGGATGTGATGCAGCTCCTTATTTCAGGGTTTTTAATCCACGCTTACAAACTGAAAAATTTGATAAAGATTTAAAGTATATACGTAAGTGGATACCTGAATTAGATAGTTCTAAATATCCTAAACCTATTGTGGTACATGAGGAAGCAAGAGAAAGAGTTTTAGCAGCCTATGCAAAAGCCTTAAAGCCATAATAAAGAAAAGTAGTTGACTTATTATGGCTGCGCATTTAAATCGCTCCAAACATTTTCTAACTGAGCAATGGCTTTTTTACCATCGGCACCCATGTCCATGCTAAAGTCGTTTACATATAAATCAATGTGTTGACGCATTACTTGTTCCGACATTTCTTGTGAGTGACATTTCACAAATTCGGGAAGTATATCGTAACTGTTTTTAAATGCATATTCCACACTTTCTTTAATTAAGCTATTCAATAATGTTACTTCTTCGAATGGCATATCCTTGCGCGCAATAATGCCACCTAAAGGAATCGGCGCATTGAACGTCTCTTCAAAATAAGTACCCAAGTCCACCCATTTGCTCAAGCCCTTTTGTGCATAGGTAAAACGGTTTTCATGAATAATTACACCAGCATCTACTTTGCCCGATAACACAGCATCTTCAATTTCATTAAACACCAAGAAATTTTTATTTTTCACATTGGGGAAAGCCAAACTAAATAATAAATGAGCCGTTGTATTCACGCCAGGTATCGCAACCGTCATGGTCTCGGCATTAGGTTTGCCATCTTCTGCATTCCTCAATAAATCTTCTTTATAAATTAATAAAGGTCCAACACCTTTTCCTAAAGCACCACCTGCGTTTAATAAATGATAATTTTTTTTCACCAAGGGCCATACGCCGTAACTAATTTTTGAAATAGGCAACTTGCCCTGCAATGCCCATTCATTAAGGGTTTGTACGTCTTCCAAATGCAAATTAAAAGTATAACCCTTTGTGTCAATCTTATGATTCACCAACGCATCAAAAATAAAAGTATCGTTAGGGCAGGGGGAGAATCCCAAATCTAGTACAGGCATTTTAAGCAGTTTTATATAAGGCGTCTAAAAATTCTAACAAGGTTTCGTTCAAATTATA
>CANGMV010000201.1 GCA_947454745.1 Bacteroidota bacterium
CTAAACAAAGTGAGACAAGAAATTGATTACTGCTTCAAAGAGTTTAAATCTATTGTTGAAAATAAAAAGTTCAAATCTACTTTTGGAAGCATTGACTCAGATGCCATTTTATCGAGACCTCCTAAAGGGTATGATTTAGATAATCCAGCTATTGAATATTTAAAGCTTAAAAGTTTCACAGCCATTATGCCTATTGCAGATACTGAAGTACTTGATAAAAATATAGTGAAAAAAAGCTTGTCAATTTTTGAAACGATTGCACCATTTGTACATTTTTTAAATCGGGCAATAGAAGCATAATTATTGAATTAAAAAGGGGTTAGCCCATTTCTTATCGGCATACACATTTGTACCACTCAATGTTTTCATAAAGGCAACTACCTGTGTAATTTCAGTATTGGTCAAGTTTAACTTGTTGCCTACACCGTCCACTTTTAAACGTCCATCTAAATTATTATTACCTCCTAGATTGGGAATTGTGTTATAATGACCTAATACCCCTTCGAAGGTAGTGAACAGACCAGTATGCATCATTTTACTATTGACTGTACCATCTGCTTTAATTAAATCTCTTAGTGAAGGGGCTCTCGTATTATTCAATTCAGTTGCTGTACTTCCAATTACTCCAATGATTCCATTGTTTTTCGTGTTTGGGTCAATATCAAATTCAGGTGCACGGTGACAACCATTACATCCTATTCCTCCTGATATTCGATTGCCTTTGCCATCAAAAACCGGGGGAGTTAAATATAAATTTTTCCCTGCATTTTCAGTAGCAGTGTAATTTGGGAAAGGATCTCGTTCATTATTTACCAAGGCTCTTCCTGCATCAAATTTGGAATCAAAAGATTGAATACTTCTTACAAATTGAGCAAGAGATTCTTGCAATCTTGCTTCAGAAATTAAAGTATCGCCATACACGGTTTTAAATATTTCATTGTAATATTTTATTCCAGACAGTTTAGTCAATAACGAAATCATATTACCACGTCCATTTAATCCACTAAAACCCATTTCGGCGTGGTCCTGTATTGGCATGGTAGTTTGAATTTCTAAACTTGCAGCACGTTCATTCCAAAAAAACTTAGCCTCATTGGCGAATCTTGCATTAATTAAACGCATGGAATGTCTTGCAGTAAATCCGCCTTCCACCCCAGCACTAACTAAAGCTGTATCACTAAAAGCAAATGCTTGTTTATGGCAACTTCCACATGAAATAGTATTCGTTACACTCAAATTTTTATCATAAAACAAAATTCTCCCTAATGTCGCTTTTGCATCGGTAATAGTATTGGCACCAGTATTGTCATTTGAAATATAGCTGGGCTTTGGTTGACTTGCATAGTTGCTTAGGTTTAAAAAGTCAATATTGTTGCCAAAGCTTGCTTTTGTAGCAGTATAGGGATCAACCAATGAAGCTGGAGCATTGGAATTATTTGTGCTCGTAGTAGATAAATCAGCCTTAGAGCAACTGATTAAGATCACTAAAAAGAGAAGAAAAGTACTGGTTATTGATAATGTTTTTTTCAAAAGTCAATTTTTAAATGAGCTAAATATAAACTTAAGACAATTTGATTTTATATAGGTTTAATGCCTTAACAATACTTTATGATAAAGACACAGATGTGACTCATGTCACAGTTCAAATTAACTAAATGAGTGAGATTTGTATTCTAAATAAGTACAATGAAATATATTATAGTAGGTGCAGTAGCTGGAGGAGCAAGTACAGCAGCAAGATTAAGAAGGCTAGATGAGCATGCGGAAATTATTATTTTCGAAAAAGGGGAATACATTTCCTATGCCAATTGTGGCTTACCTTATTATATTGGTAATGTAATAACCGACCGCAATAAGTTATTTGTTCAAACTGCTGCTGCGTTTAATGAACGTTTCAATATTGACGTACGCGTGCAAACCGAAGTTTTGGAAGTGAATGCAGACAGCAAAACTATTAAGGCACGCAATCAAAAAACGGGCGAGGAATACCTGGAGACTTATGACAAATTGGTGTTATCTCCTGGCGCAGAGCCTATCAGGCCTCCATTGCCCGGCATCACGAATGAAGGTATTTTCACCTTAAGAAACGTAAATGACACCGATTATATAAAATCATACGTTACCCAAAAGACTGTAAAAAAAGCAGTGGTAATTGGTGCTGGATTTATTGGCCTAGAGATGGCCGAAAACCTACACGATTTAGGATTGGAAGTAAGTATTATAGAAATGGGCAATCAAATATTAGCTCCAGTTGATTTTCCTATTGCAGCTATTGTACAACAACATATACGTAGCAAGGGTGTTGACTTAAGATTAAGCACTGCAGTGACCGGATTTGATAAAGTTGGAGATAAATTAATAGTTAATTTAAAATCGGGAGATACGATGGAAGCGGATGTGGTTATTTTGTCCATTGGTGTTAAGCCTGATACCAAATTGGCAGTAGGAGCCGGGCTTAAAATTGGTGAAGCAAGAGGTATTTGGGTGAATGAGTTTTTACAAACTTCTAATCCAGACATTTATGCGGTAGGAGATGCTATCGAGTTTACTAATCCAATAACAAGACAAGCCTTGATTACTTATTTAGCAGGCCCTGCAAATAAACAAGGCCGTATTTGTGCAAACAATATTGTCTTAGGTAATGTACAAGCATATCATGGAGCCATTAATACGGCCATTGTAAAAGTATTTGATATGACGGTGGCAACAGCAGGTACAGCAGCTAAGCATTTAACTTCGGCAAATATTGCGCATATCGTTTCCACAACACATAACGGATCCCATGCTGGTTATTATCCTGGATCAAAACAAATGAGTATTCAAATTGCATTTGCTCCTACAACCGGGCAGTTATTCAGTGCGCAAATTGCAGGGTATGATGGTGTAGATAAAAGAATAGATATTTTGTCCTCTATCATTAAAAGAAAAAGCACTATTTACGAGCTAATAGAATTTGAACATGCGTATGCGCCACCTTATTCATCGGCAAAAGATCCTGTAAACATGGCTGGCTTTGTGGCAGAAAATATTTTATTGGAGCGCTTGCGAATTTTTTATTGGAATGAAGTTGTTGCTATTACAAATCAGGATGTATTAATTGATGTGCGCCGTGTGGATGAATTTCAAAATGGGAAAATAGCGAATGCAATTAATATTCCCGTAGATGAGTTAAGAGAAAGAATTGGTGAAATACCAAAAAATAAGAAAATATTTATTTATTGCGAAGCTGGATTAAGAGGCTATTTAGCACAGCGTATTTTATTGCAAAATGGCTTTAATCA
>CANGMV010000202.1 GCA_947454745.1 Bacteroidota bacterium
AAGCTATTGTCGGGATGAAAAGTTGCAAAATCTTCTACTCTAAATTGAAGCTTGCCAATTGGACCTGTAGCGGGAAGTATTTTATAAGCAACTTGGTTAAATGTATTGGAGAAGCCCAAGCGAATGGTAGTGTCCCTAACAGCATCGTAATTATTAATCATTTGCACAAAGCCCATGTCGGTATAATAATTTTTTCCAACATTGCCCACAAGCGAAACAAAGCTCCAATGCTTTTTCTCACTCATAAATCCTGCTTGCACATATTTATCCTGGTCATTAACAGTGGCTTTAAATGCTTGGTGATAATCGGCCCAGGCACTAAAAGTACCCTCGGTGTTGGAATACTCAAAGGTCATACCTGCATTTCGGCCATATCGGTCTAATGGGTGTAACCTGGCTTCTTCGGCTGAAATCTGATTCTCTCTATTTAAAAAGTAGGCTTTTATAACCGATCTTTTTAGCACACTTCTTTGAATGGTAAATGCAGAGAAATTTTCTGGTGAGTAAGTTCCTTGTTTTCCTGTTTGCATATCCATCACTCCTATTCGGGTAGCAGGATCAATATTGCCCGATAATCTTGCACCAAATAAAATTGGAATTTTATTGCCGTCTTTATCTAATCCAATCGTTCTGGAATAAAAAGGACGAATAGGAGGAATGCCAAAATTCGAAAACAAGTCGGCATTTTCTAAAAAGAAATTTCGTTTTTCTGGCAAGAAAATATCAAAACGAGTAAGGTTGGTTACTTGTTGATCCACTTCCACTTGTGAAAAATCGGGGTTCACAGTTAAATCTAAATTCAAGGAAGCATTCAATGCCACTTTAGCGTCAAAGCCAGCTCCAGCAGTGGTACTAAGGGTTTTACCATTTTCTTTATCATCACTGCTATTGCCATTCACATAAGGCAAGAAAATAATATTTTTTGAAGTAGCAGGCGCCCCCTCGCTTGGCCATTTTAATAAACCTGTATGTCCCAAGTCGTAAGAGTGAAAACTTGTTGGAATTTTTGCCCAAGTACTGTATTCATTATTTTTTGCATCAACCCTTAAAAAATTAATTCCCCAATTGATTTGTTTTGGATCGTAACGGATAGATTTTAATGGGATCATTATTTCGGCAATCCAAAAATTTCCATAATCCTTTGTTGCCGAAAACCATTTACTATTCCAGCTCATGGAAAGTTTGTCTTCAAAACTATTATTTAACTGATCCTCGGACTGCACATTGTATGCATTCACAACAAAAAAGAAACCATTTGTTTTTTTATTAAGTGGGTCAAGTATTACTCCAATACAATCATTTCCATCGTGCCCACCATCTCTTTTTAAACTACTAATAATATGCGTGCCGCTATCGTATACTTTAAAAGCAAAATATAAATTGTCTTTATCATACGTCATTCTTGCTTCGGTCTTGCGCGTTGGATTGCCAATATCATTTGGGTATTTTTTTGAAAAATTCGTTGCAACTTCTGCGTTGGCCCATACGGCTTCATCGAGCACTCCGTCTATTTTAATAGCTGAAGAATAGGGCTTTATATTATATTGGTATTGTTGCTGGTACTCAGAAATATTTTGACCATAGGAACGGCTCCCAACAGTCAAAACAAGCAAAAATATATAAACCAGCAATCGCGTTTTCTTCATAAGCTGCAAATATCCTATATCAAACGGCTTAAGGCGTTATTAGTTACGAAAATTGATAAAAAAAGGTATAAACGGCTTATTCCTTCGTTAGAATGTCAGGTCTACGTTCTTTAGTGCGGGCTAATGCCTGCTCCTGGCGCCAAATACCTACTTTTTTAGGATCACCGGTAAGTAATACTGGCGGCACTTCTAAATCCCTAAAACTCGCCGGTCTGGAATAAACCGGGGGTGCAAGCATATTGTCTTGGAATGAATCGGTTAAAGCGGAGGTTTCATCATTTAAAACACCCGGAATTAATCTGCCTACTGCGTCTACAATTACAGCCGCTGCTAATTCGCCTCCACTTAATACATAATCTCCAATGGATATTTCCTTTGTAACATATAATTCACGGATTCTTTGGTCAATGCCTTTGTAATGGCCGCAAATAATTAAAATTCTTTGCTTTAATGAAAGACTATTGGCTTCTTTTTGGTCAAATGTTTTACCATCAGGTGTAACAAATATGATTTCATCAAATTTCCCTTCCTGTTGTAATTCGTCTATCGCATTTGCTAAAGGCTCACACATAATCACCATACCTGCACCCCCTCCATATTGATAGTCATCCACTTGCCCATGTTTATTAATGGCCCATTTACGCAATTGATGCAATTTAATGGTAAGGTGTCCTCTTTCTTGAGCACGCTTCATGATGCTATGCTCAAAAGGGCTAGTCAATAATTCTGGCAATACAGTTAATATTTCGATGGTCATAATGCAAAGTTAATCCAAAAAATCGCCCAAATCACGTCGGTTCTTTTTAGTGGGTCGTCCAATTTTACTTAATCTTTTTCCGGTTTGGAAAGTGGCTGCAACTTGTCTTACTCTTTCTAGCTCTTCAACAGGGGTAAGGTCCTCGTAATACTTAATGGCTTCGGCATAAGCCATGCGACTATCCAAAATTTGAGTCACACGCAGGGTCCAATTTTTATGCTCAGTTCTTGCATCATATATATCGCCCACTACAACTGCACGAGACGCTTTTACATTTTCGCCTTTTAATTTTACACGGCCTTTTTCGATGGCTTCGGTGGCCTGACTTCGTGTTTTAAAAACGCGAATGGACCATAGGTATTTATCCAGCCTTACTTTTTCTTTCTTTTCTGTTTCCGATTTCATGCATTAAGCATTTTTATTGGCAAAGTATTTATGGAAATAGGGTATCGTTTCAATGCCTTTATAAAAATTAACGATATCATATTTTTCATTAGGGCTATGTAAATTATCACTATCTAATCCGAATCCCATAAACACAATCTTTAATCCTAATTCTTTTTCAAATAATGAACAAATAGGAATACTTCCACCACCTCTTACCGGAATAGGTTCTTTACCAAATGTGGTTGCAATTGCTTTCGCAGCACTTTTATATTCATGTGAATCTATAGGTGTCATATAAGGCTCACCACCATGGTGCTCAAATGCTTCAACGGTAACTTGCGGAGGGGCAATTTTTTTAAAATGCGCTAATATTTTTGCGGTGATTTTTTCAGAAGATTGATTCGGCACCAATCGACAAGAAATTTTAGCGAAGGCCTTGGAAGGTAAAACCGTTTTCGCACCCTCACCAGTATAACCACCCCAAATTCC
>CANGMV010000203.1 GCA_947454745.1 Bacteroidota bacterium
CACTATTTTATTTTTATGTAAGAGGCTTATTAAAAGACGATGCTTCTTTAAGTAAATGGGACTTATTACATTTTGTTCCTGCATTTTTATTTTTAATAAATATTTCGCCGTATCTCATACGCAGCTGGGATTTCAAACTACATTATGCATCAGTTGTTGTGGCAGATACTAGAAATTTATTAAAGTTAGATTACCTTTTTTTACCACCAAGTATCAGTTTTTTAACAAGGCCAATCATTGCTTTTACTTATGTTGTTGCCGGGGGTATTTTAATCTTTCAAAGAGGATTGAATAAGAATTATTTGTCAAAGCAATCAAGCTTGGTATTTAGATGGTTGTTCTTGTTAATTGTGACTTCGATATTTATGTATTTAGGATTTTTGCTGTTCTCTATTATTGCTTATTTCGATATGGAATTTAGAGTGACTGAACAAAATGGAAACTTTGTTTTATATTCTACCATTTTAGGGTTGTTGGTGCTAAATTTATCCTTGTTGTTTTTTCCTAATATTATGTATGGATTACCTCAATTAGACTATGCTATTTTTTCGAGAAAAGGGAGGTCAAATTACCCAAATGAGGATAATTCTGAAGACGGTAAAAAAGCAAGAGCCTTTGAAATTTCAGATGAAAAACTAACGATTTTAAAGAATAAGGTAGATGCCTATGTAGCTAAAAAACCTTACTTAACACCTGAATTTAACCTCACCATCATGTCCTCGGATACCGATATACCGGTTCACCATTTGTCTTATTTTTTCAATGAACATCTTAAAGTAAATTTTAATACTTGGAAAAATGACCTCAAAATTGACCATGTGATCAGCTTAATTCAAAATGGCACAGGTGAAATTTTGACATTAGACGCCTTAGCCAAGCAAGCAGGTTTTGGTTCCCGAACCAGCTTTTTTAACTCATTTAAACATAAAATGGGTGTCACACCATCGGAATATCTCAATAATTCGAACTAATTCTAATCGATTTGTTTCGGTTTAGGAAACCTGTACACATTGCCCCTAAAATTTACGCCGTTAACTTTTTTCTAAACTATCTTACGCGCCCGTGAAAATCTTTTTTAACGCGTCAAAATGACATGTTGATCATTGATTTGCAATGGATTGCAATAAAATAGTATATGAATAAATTTAAATGTGTATTGCTTGGGATTTTACTCCTTGGTTTTCAATTAAAGGGTGCATCGCAGAGCGGATTTTTAAAAAAAATGCAGAGCTTAAAATCTGCTATTACAAAAGTGGCTTTATCGCAAAAAGCGCCCAAGGATAGTACTGCCCCTAAAAATGTGGAAACCCTTAAAAAAGTCGAATCGCCAAAGAAATTGGAAGCACCGAAAGAGGTGGTAAAAAAAGGCTTTTTCAAAAAAGAAAAAGCAAAAACCGATACGGTTATAAAGCTCACACAGCTGCAATCGGATAGTGCTTTTTTGAAGCATCCAGTAAAGGATGCGATCATAAAGTTCAAACAAGATTTTAAAAATACTTGGAACAATGTATTTGTAGATTTTACGGACAATGAGAAGTATTTATTGGGAGGAATGAACTTGTCTAAACAAAATGTGAATGTGGGTGATTACAATTCCAATTTTAATTATGATTTAACCGACTACTACAAAAATGCCTACAAGCCAGGTTATTTTATAGGTTATAGAGTGGACGGTAAGTTTAAGGAAAAACATAATTTTTCCTTCGCGATGAGTTTGAATAAAATTGCTTCGGGCGCGAATTATCAAAGAACAACTTCTTTGTCTCCATTTTTAGGAACATTTTCCAAGTTTAAAGCGGACGATCAATTCTTCACTATAAGTATGGCTGCACATTATCGTAAGCTATTGGTGTTTGGTGATACAGTTAAGCGTAAGTTTTATGTAGTTGCTGGTCCTAGCATGGATATGAGGTTGTCTGAGCAAAGTGCCGACAACGTAGTGAATGGAAATTACCACCGATTTATTTTCAGAGCAGATATTGGTTTGGAGTTTGATAATCAATCTTACTACACTTTGTTTGTGCATTACAAACAAGCTTTGAATTCATTTACGAAAGCGCCAATCAAAACAAATATGAATAGCGTAGAGATTGGCATGATGCTTAAAGCCAAAGATTTATTCTAATTCACAAGTACCAGAAAATAAAAGAAATGAAAAATAATTTACGATACATATACTTGTTAATGATGGTTACAGCCACTATGTTTAGTGCATGTACCAAACAGGACGCAGCTGCTGAAATTACTTTGTCCTATAAAATGCTTGCCGATAAAACTTGGTATTTGGAATACGCACAAACTACAACGGGTGCAAATACGATTACTAAAACCTATGTAGGTCAGTCCACTTACTTCATTAATTTCCTCGAAAATTTAACTACAACCGATTCTGATGGATTAACTGGAACCTATTATGTTCAAAAGCCAGGCAATCAGTTATTGATTCAAGTGCAAGCAAAAACTAGTGGTGGAGGTACTAGTAATTACAATTATCAAGTTGTGAGTTTAGGAGAGAAGTATATGGTATTGGAGAACGCTGGTACAAATAGCAAGACAAGATATTATTACAGTACAAAGAGATAGTGTAGTGCGATATAAAATGAAATATAGTTTACTCATACTAATAGGGATGCTGCTAACAACATTTATCCATGCTCAACAATTTATGATGAGTAGTGTGGGTGTTTTGTCGGGCTCGTCAAGTAATGCTACTTCAATTAATTTTAAGAGCAATGCAAATTGTATCGATGTGCAAACGGGTATAGCTGTGTTTAAGGGAACAAGAAGTTTTGGAGACTTTGCAGTGAACTGTGCTATCACGCAGCAGTTTAATAGTTTAGGCATAAAGTTGTTTCCTAATCCAGTGAGAACATCAACAAAAGTAAAGTTTATAAATACGCCTCCATTAACGGAGACTTTTAATTTAAGTATTTGGAGTACAGAAGGTGCGATGTTGTTTTCGAAAAAAGAAACGGGTTATAATATTTTTCAAGGTGTGTTAATTGACTTAAGCAGTTTAGCATCGGGAACTTATGTGTTAAAAATTGAATCTACTCAGTATGTAGATGCGATTAAATTTATTAAAGCGAATTAAAGATTATGTTATTCAGTTATAAAGAGAATATGTTTATGAATTTCCATTCCCCCAAATTTCTTATAGGGTTATTATCAATTGTATTATTGTTTCAAACAGTAAGCTTGTCAGCGCAAACTCCTGGTACAGGAATTTTTTTCCAAGCAGTCGCAAGAGATAATTTTTCAAACCCTGCAA
>CANGMV010000204.1 GCA_947454745.1 Bacteroidota bacterium
CATTATGGGAAGCGACAGTGATTTAAATGTAATGCAGGCCGCTGCCGATGTTTTGAACACTTTTAATATCCCTTTTGAATTAACGGTAGTGTCGGCACATCGTACACCAGAAAGAATGATGGACTATGCAAAAACAGCACGTCATAGAGGCTTAAAAGTAATTATTGCAGGTGCAGGTGGCGCAGCGCATTTGCCAGGCATGGTGGCTGCAATAACAAGTTTACCTGTAATTGGCGTTCCTATTAAATCAAGTAATTCGATTGATGGCTGGGATTCTGTATTGTCAATTTTACAAATGCCAAATGGTGTTCCTGTTGCAACAGTTGCACTAAATTCTGCAAAAAACGCAGGATTATTAGCAGCTCAAATTATAGGTAGTTCCGATGCGGCTATTGGTAATGCAATGGATGCGTATAAAATAACAATGAACGAGGAAGTATTGGCAAAAGTAGATAAACTAAAAGGCCAATTCAATAACGAGTTCGATAATTAACTTTCTGAAGTAAGAATCGTAAACCCTTGTTCCATGGTATTGGAATGATGCAATACCGCTTCCACCCAAGCCCATCCGTATTCCCCTACCCATTCAGCAAAATTATCTACACGTTCTTGCAAACTATTTTCAGGAAATAATTGATTTTTAATATGTTGAATTCTTTCCAACGCAACAGCTTGTTTCTTTTTTTCGGCCTTTAGTATTTTCTTTTCTAGCTCCCCTAACTTCTTAATGGACTGCACCGACAAATTCATGGTATGATCTCCCAATGTAGCATCAACTTGAATAGCTTGTTCCTGAATAGATTTATACAATGCCTCCATTTGTTGAATCCCCTTTGCTAAAGACAATTCATGTTTAGTGTTGGCTTTTACATAAGACACTTCTAATACATTCGCAGGTGTAAATAAATCCGACAACTCAAATCCTAAATCGGCCCATTGCTTGGCCATTTTTTCTTTAATAAACAAAAACGAATTTCTTAATTGTAATACTGGGTAATGCACCCCGGCAGCTTCAAACACTTCTTTTAATTCCATCCAATAAGCCAGCTCTCCACCACCGCCAATAAATACAATCCCTGGCAAAATAGTTTCCTGATACAATCCTCTTAAAATTACATTCGGACTAAAGCGTTCAGGGTGTGCATGCAACTCAGCAATAATCTCCGCCTGCGTAAAAGTTAAGTTGGTATCTAAAATCGTATACACTCCATTATTCAATTCGATACGTGCACGTGTATTGTCTTTTAAATAAAATAAATTCAAGGCACGCCCTTCGGTTTGCACATGGTATTGCGCGCGTAATTTAGTAAGTGTAGGTTGTAATGCTTTGTGAGAAAACTGAGTGGCTAATTCTTTTTCCATCACCGATATAAAACAGGATTTCAATTTTGTGTCATCGGGCTGTATCACCACCAAGCCGTATTCCCCAAAATAGCTATGTACTAAACTAAGTGTGGCCTCATTAATTGTAGATCCTTTTTTATAGGCCTTATTCAACACCTCCATTGCGTCCTTACCCTGGTGTTTAACCGACCAATATCCTTCGATATTTTTTAACAAACTCACTAATGCATCGTCCACCTTCATTCTTCCTATGGCACCTGTTTGCTTGGTCTCCCATTGTAATTTATCTCCGCCTAAATAAAAACTACCTACTTCGTCAATATCGGCATCCTCCGAGCCCATATAATAAACGGGCACATAATTATTTTCAGGGAACTGCTGCTTTAAATCAGCAGCTAATTGAATGGCATGAATAATTTTATAGAAAAAATATAATGGGCCTGTAAAAATATTAGGTTGATGAGCTGTCGTAATCACATAAGTATTGTCCTGCAATAGCAATGCTACATTACTATCCACTGCTTTGATACTGGGAGTATTTGCATATTGTGCCTTAAGTACTTCCACTAATAAAGCTCGATTCACCTTAAACCCTTTACGTGCTGCGATGGCTTTTTGAACACCTTCAAAATTGGGCGCATAGGCCACGAAATCCTGGGCTGTCCCTTTTGCATCCACATAATCACGAACCAATTGGGAAAAAAGCCCGGTAGCGTGATAAGGTATTTGAGTAGCGTTAAATTTCATAAAGGAGGCCTGCTGCGATTAGGGTGCAAATTAAGATAAAAATGATACATTTGGTAGCAGATTACTTATTGCTTGACCAAAATATGATATATGGAAACCTATGGTAAGATACTCATCATCGCCATGCCTCTTTTTTTGTTATTGGTGATTTTTGAAAAATGGTATGGGTGGAGAAAAGGATTCGATACAGTGCGGACATTGGACATGGTTTCCAGCCTTAGTTCGGGTGTTACCAATTCCACCAAGGACGTTTTGGGGTTGAGTATTGCCATTATTAGTTATGGCTGGCTAGTGAACCATTTAGCTATAATGCATATTCAAGCCACTTGGCTGGTATATGTAATTGCCTTTTTTGCATTGGACTTTGCTGGCTATTGGACCCATCGTATGGCGCATACTTTTAATTTTTTCTGGAACAACCATATTGTACACCATAGCAGTGAGGAATATAATTTAGCCTGTGCTTTAAGACAAAGCATTTCGGTATTTGTAAGAATTTACGCAGTGTTACTAATTCCAGCAGCCATTTTTGGGGTGCCCGAAAAAGTAATAGCCGTGGTAGCGCCCCTTCATTTATTTGCACAGTTTTGGTACCATACAAGACATATTAACAGAATGGGTTGGTTGGAATATATTATTGTAACCCCTTCTCATCATCGAGTACACCATGCCATTAACCCCGAATATTTAGATAAAAACTACGGGCAGATTTTTATTTTTTGGGATCGCTTATTTGGCACCTACCAGGAAGAACAAGCCAATATCCCAGCGGTATATGGTGTAACACGTCCTGTGCGTACCTGGAACCCTATTAAGATCAATTTCATGCACATGTGGTTATTAATAAAAGATGCATGGCATACCAAAAGCTGGAAAGATAAATTTAGAATTTGGCTCATGCCATTGGGATGGAGACCTGCAGATGTAATTGAAAAATATCCTGTAGATAAAATCAAAGACGTATACCATTTTGAAAAGTATGATACCCCTGCATCAAAAAGTATGCAAGTGTATTTATGGGTACAGCTCATTTGCATGTTGCTTTTAGTGAGCTATCTTTTTGCGAATGTGGCCATGATTAAGCAATCAGGAATCGCAAATTTATTTATTTATGGAGGCTTTATATTCTTACAAGTATATGCACTCACTGAATTTATGGACCGTGGAAAATACGCTTGG
>CANGMV010000205.1 GCA_947454745.1 Bacteroidota bacterium
CCTATTACTTTTTTAAACTGTTCTTTATATGGTGTAAACGAAACACCACCATGAATGTATAATTCAAAATTGGGCCAAACTTCTTTTATATTTTGTTTGCCCGAAATTTCCAAAATTCGTTTTAATAAAACAAGGGTCCAAGTGGGCACACCCGCAATGGAACTCACATCCTCATTAATCGTACTCTGAGCAAGGCTTTCGATTTTTTCTTCCCACTCATCCATAAGTGCAATAGACAATTCTGGAACGCGTATTAAATTTGACCAGATAGGAGAATTTTGTAGAAGCACGGCACTTAAATCGCCATATTGAATATCCTCTTTTATGGGATGCACTTGATGACTACCACCAATTACCAATCCCTTACCCATTAACAAATCACTATTGGGTAACGCATGATAGTAAATAGTTAACACATCCTTAGAGCCTTGAAAATGATTGTCCTCAATACTTTCTTTAGTGATAGGAATATACTTGCTCTTGTCGTTGGTGGTGCCGCTACTTTTTGCAAACCATTCCACCGGGGTGTTCCAGAGCACCGATTCCTCGCCCGCCATGATTTGATCTATATATGGCTTAAGGTCCTCGTATTCTTGTATAGGAACCGCCTCTTTAAACTTTCGAATATTAAAAATTTCTGAAAATTGATGTTTACGTCCGAACTGAGTGAATTGTCCATGGGTAATAAGGTCTTGCAATACTTCACGCTGTGCAGCAATGGGGTTGTTTACCCAATGCTCAATTCGCCAGTAGCGAAGGCGAGCCAGTCTTGACAATGCGGGACTAAAAATCTTCATAGGCGTGTCACAATATACGCCATACGCTTAAATAATCTAGCTTTTTTGACCCATTTCAATGATCCAATCCTTGCGCTTTAATTCAAAGTTGGTACCCAAATACAATCTACGTACTTGTTCGTCTTCGGCGAGTTCTTCGGCTGTTCCGTGTTTGAATATTTTACCTTCAATTAATAAGTAAGCTCTATCACAAATGGACAAAGTTTCATTCACATTGTGGTCGGTAATTAAAATACCAATGTCTTTTAATTTTAATCTTGCTACCACCGATTGAATATCTTCTACTGCGATAGGATCCACGCCAGCAAAAGGTTCGTCCAATAATATAAATTTAGGATCCACGGCTAAAGCGCGTGCAATTTCGGTTCTTCTTCGCTCTCCACCACTCAAACTATCACCATTGTTTTTACGCACATGGTGTAAATTAAATTCATCTAAAAGGGATTCTAATTTATGGTCTCTTTCTCCTTTTGTTAATTTAGTCATTTCTAATACCGCCATAATATTATCTTCCACCGATAACTTTCTAAACACACTTGCCTCTTGTGGTAAATAACCAAGTCCCATTTGTGCTCTTTTGTACATGGGAAGCTTAGTGATATCTTCTTCGTTTAAAAAAACACGGCCTTCGTCTGGGGCAATCAAACCCACAACCATATAAAACGTAGTGGTTTTACCCGCACCGTTAGGTCCTAATAAGCCTACAATCTCTCCTTGTTTTACCGAAATGCTCACCTTATCTACAACGCGGCGGTTCTTGTATTGCTTAATGAGATTATCGGTATGTATCGTAAGTATCACGTTGAATATTTGTACAAAAATAAGGGTAAATATAGCTTTTGCGACGATCGGTTGCTAATATTAACTATTTTTGCAAACTATCTAATTTGGTTAAGAGCAAAATAAGACTATGCAGGTAATTCAACATTTGGCGCAGGCAAAAGACACATTGGTATCCTTCGAAGTACTGCCCCCATTAAAAGGACGTACTATTTCCTATATCTATGAGCATTTGGATCCTTTAATGGAATTTAAACCATCTTGGATTAATGTGACTTACCATCGTAGCGAAACCCTGGTACGCAAAAACGAAGCGGGTGTGGAAGAAAAAGTAGATGTGCGTAAGCGCCCAGGTACCGTAGGTATTTGTGCGGCGATTATGAACCATTATAATGTGGACGCCGTGCCACATATTATTTGTGGAGGATTCTCGAAAAGAGAAACCGAAGACGCTTTAATTGATTTACAATTTTTAGGAATCGATAATGTATTGGTATTAAGAGGAGATGCCGAAAAAGGACAAAAAACATTTGTTCCTGAACCTAATGGCAATCAACAAGCCATTGATTTATTAAAGCAAGTAGTGGGTTTAAATAACGGCGACTATTTAGATAAAGAAATATTAAACGGAAGCAAAACTAATTTTTGCATGGGCGTAGCTGGCTATCCCGAAAAACATTTCGAAGCCCCAAGTATGGAATTTGATTTACAAAGAGCAAAAGAAAAAGTAGACGCAGGCGCGCAATATATTATGACGCAAATGTTTTTTGACAACAAAAAGTATTTTGAATATGTTAATGCGTGTCGCAGTATCGGTATTAATGTACCCATTATTCCGGGACTAAAACCCATCACGAATAAAAAGCAGTTGACTATTTTGCCGAATATTTTTTATGTAGATATACCTGCCGATTTAAGAAACGCCATGCAGGCAGCAACCACCGACGAAGCTTGTGAACAAGTAGGAACGGAGTGGTTGATCCAACAAAGCAAGGAGCTGAAAGCTGCTGGTGTACCGGTTTTACACTATTACACTTTAGGAAAACCAAAAGTAATTAAGGACGTTGTGGCTGCTGTTTTTTAATAGTAGTTTGTAAAAACTCGTTAAACTGTTCGATACTTAAATTCTTGGCAATAATTTTTTTGTCCTTGTCTAATAAGTAAAATGTAGGTGTCTTATACACATCATACAATTGGCGAATAGTAGTGGGTTTGCCTTCTCTAATTTCTTTGTTTAAATCTTCCTCGGTTTGGTAACCATTTATCCATCCTTCTAATTGATGATCGGTGATAAATTTTCTCCAAGCAACTATTTCCTTCGCGTTAATATTTACAGACAATACGGTTACATTCAGGGCCTTCCAACTTGCCTTGTAAATCGAATCTAATTTTGGAATTTCTACTTTACAATGACTACAGGTGGGATCCCAAAATGCAATAAAGGTATAGGGTGCTTTAATGTTATGTAAAGCAAAGCGCTTGTCCTGCACATCGTTCAAAACCAATATAGGCGCAGGTAAACCCAATTGATTGGCCATTAAACTATAGGCGCGATCACGTAGTGATTTTTTGGAAGTCTCGTTTAACAAAACAGTGTCACCCTTTGCAAAAAAGTTTTGATAAATGTGAAGGAACACTTTATCCTGACCCATAAATTCGGGACTAATATATTTGTTGGTAAA
>CANGMV010000206.1 GCA_947454745.1 Bacteroidota bacterium
AGCCATCCGAGGTTCTAAAAACACTGCCCACATTGTGCATGCTACGAATATTATCCATAACCACCACAATGGGCTTTTTATTGGCCATTTTAAAGTCTTCCACCGACTTTCTCCCCAATTCGTCCATGGTCAGTTTGCGCATATGCAAAAGTACGCTTTTCGAATATTAAAAAATTTATGTAGGTTTGTTACTATGGCAAAATCTAGTGCAGAAACTCCTCTAATGCAACAACATAGGGCTATTAAACAAAAATACCCCGATGCTATTTTGTTGTTTAGAGTAGGTGATTTTTATGAGACTTTTGGCGAAGATGCTGTAATTGCGTCTAAAGTATTAGGAATTACCCTAACAAAACGTAATAATGGATCAGCTTCTTCCAGTGAATTAGCAGGTTTTCCGCATCATTCTTTGGACACTTATTTACACAAATTGGTAAAAGCAG
The DNA here is from genome assembly GCA_947454745.1 of Bacteroidota bacterium. Lineage (GTDB taxonomy): Bacteria > Bacteroidota > Bacteroidia > Chitinophagales > Chitinophagaceae > Sediminibacterium. Next base: position 444 of record CANGMV010000206.1, read on the forward strand.
GTTACCGTGTGGCGATTTGTGATCAACTAGAAGACCCCAAATCGGTTAAAGGAATTGTGAAGCGTGGCGTAACCGATATGTTAACCCCAGGTATCGCTACCAACGATAAATTATTAGAACATAAAAACAACAATTTCTTAGCTGCCCTATTTGTAGAAAACGAAAATGGAGGGGCCGCATTTTTAGATATTACAACTGGTGAATTTTTAATTGCCGAAGGCACCACCGAATATTTAGATAAACTTTTACAAAGCTTACAACCAGCTGAGATCTTATATCCTAAAAATTACCAAGCTGCTTTTAAAGAAACTTTTGGAAATGGATTTTATACTTACGGATTAGATAGTTGGATTTTTGATGAACCCTTCGCTACTGATTTATTATTTAAACAATTTCAAACTACTTCCCTAAAAGGATTTGGTATCGAAGGCTTAACAAAGGGAATTATTGCAGCTGGTGCAATTTTGCATTATTTAAAAGAGACTGAACACCCGCACTTATCTCATATTCATAAAATTGGACGCATTGATAGAGACGAAATTTTATGGATGGACAAATTCACTATTCGCAATTTAGAATTGATAGGTAATGGTGCAGACAGAAAAGGTTTATTGGAAGTAATGGATGCTACCAAAAGCCCCATGGGAGCTCGTTTATTAAAGCGTTGGTTAATTTTCCCTTTACAATCCGTAGCACAAATTAACAATCGTTTAAATGTAGTTGAAACCTTATTAAAACATAGCGAAGCTGCGCAAAAATTAAGCGATCTTATTGAATCTTGTGGCGACTTGGAAAGATTGTCCAGTAAACTTTCAACCCGAAAACTACAACCTCGTGAATTTATACAATTAGGAAGATCATTGGAGGCAATTGAAGCAATTAAAAAAGAACTCGCTTCGATAAACAATGACTATCTACAACATATTAATGACGCACTCGACATTTGTACCGCTTCTAAAAAAGCAATATTTGACACCTTAATTGAACAACCTCCTGCCACTGCTGTGAAAGGCGGATTTATTAAAGAAGGGGTGTCGGCTGAATTAGATGAATTAAGAAACATTTCGAGTGGTGGAAAAGAATATCTAACACAATTACAAAACAAGGAAGCGGAAATCACAGGAATCTCTTCTTTAAAAATTGGTTACAATAATGTGTATGGATATTATTTAGAAGTGACGCATGCGCATAAAGACAAAGTGCCCAGTGAATGGATTCGCAAACAAACTTTAACCACTGCTGAACGTTATATTACGCCTGAGTTAAAAGTATATGAAGAAAAAATTTTAGGTGCAGAAGATAAAATTTTAACCCTTGAAACCCAGTTATACCAAGGGTTATTGGATGCAGTAGTAATGGAAATGAATTTATTGCAAAAAAATGGTCAATGGATTGGCGTATTGGATTGCTTAATTTGTTTTGCAACTATTGCCAAAACAAATAAATATTGCAAGCCTACCCTAACTGAAAACACCGTTTTAAATATTGAAGCTGGAAGGCATCCGGTGATTGAGCAAAACCTAGCAATCGATCAGGCGTATATTCCCAACGATGTATATTTAGATCCGAGTACACAACAAATTATCATTTTAACGGGACCGAATATGAGTGGTAAAAGTGCGGTGTTAAGACAAACTGCGCTCATTACTTTAATGGCACATATGGGTTCCTATGTTCCAGCTACAGCAGCTTCTGTGCCCTTAACTGATAAGATATTTACGCGTGTGGGAGCCAATGATAATTTGAGTGCAGGTGAATCTACATTTATGGTGGAGATGATCGAAACGGCAAGTATCTTAAACAATATCAGTCCAAGGAGTTTAATTTTATTAGATGAAATCGGAAGAGGCACTTCCACCTATGATGGAATTTCGATTGCATGGAGTATTGTAGAATATTTATACCAGTCCCCTGCTAAACCCAAAACTTTATTTGCTACGCACTATCATGAATTAAATGATTTAGAAGCACAATTACCTAATGTGCACAATTACCACGTAAGTCATAAAGAAGTTGGAAATAAAATTATTTTCTTACGCAAACTAACCAAGGGCGGCAGCACCCATAGCTTTGGAATTCATGTGGCTAAAATGGCCGGCATGCCAAATATACTGGTAAATAGAGCCACCGATATTTTAAAAGAAATGGAATTGAAGAATGCAGGTAATACCAATAACACTCCAAGCGCTGCAACACACAATGATCAATTTCAATTATCGATATTTGATGCACATACCGAAACTTTTGAATCTATCCGCAAGGAATTAGATGAAATTGACATTAACAATTTAACGCCCGTGGAAGCTTTAATGAAATTACAAGCGATTAAACAAAAGCTGAACTAGTTAAACTACGCAAAATATTTTTGCATGTAGTCATGTATCTTTTTTTGTAACCCTGCACTTACAGGCACTAATGGCAATCTGAATTCATTTTCAATGACGCCTTGTTCTGCTAAGAATGCTTTAATTCCTGAAGGATTATTTTCCTCATACATATAGGTATATCCTTCCACCATTAAATCGTTTAAGCGTTTTGCCATGCTAAAATCACCCGCCATACAATAACGAATCATGTCGCTAAATGGCTTTGGAAAAGCATTCGCTGCTACACTAATTACTCCGTCCATTCCACATGCTATTTGTGCCATTACAATTTCATCATCACCACTCACTACTAAAAAGTCGCTAGGGCGGTCTTTTAAAATATCAATGGTTTGAGCCATTTCAGGACCCGCTTCTTTAATGCCTGCAATATTAGGATGCGCAGCTAAACGCAATGTAGTTGCAGCAGTCATGTTACGACCTGTTCTACCT
>CANGMV010000207.1 GCA_947454745.1 Bacteroidota bacterium
CGTTTTCCAAAAAACGGAGGACTTCCTTTTATTGAAACAGTAAATACATTCGGTGCAAGCATGCATAAAGAAAGCCCTCACTTTGCAGACCAACGTGCCATGTACCAAGCACAACAAGTAAAAAGAATGAGCTTAGATAAAAATGAGGTATTGAAAAATGCAGTTAGCACCTATCATCCCGAATAAAATAAAAATGAAAAAATTGTATTGATAGATAAAATGCAATCTTTCGATTTTAAAATAGTTACAGCCTGGCTGTAACTATTTTTTTGTCTAATATAGACTTAGTATCAAAAATAACAGACTCGGGTGTATTCATTAAACTTGAATAATCAAAAGATTTAAAAAAATCATGCGCTACTGTTATTAATATGCCGTCATATTTTTCTAATTGAGTGGCAAGTTCAATTTGATATTTAGATTGTACTTCCAGCGCATTAGCAAATGGATCAAAAGTAGACACATAGTAGCCCAAAGATTTTAACTGATGAACGATTTCAAAAACTTTTGAATTTCTTGTGTCGGGGCAATTTTCTTTAAATGTAACGCCGAGCACCAATAGCTTTGCGCCTGGTTTATCCACTTTATTTTTTTGTAATAAGCGCACCATTTTATTTGCAACAAAACTGCTCATTTGATCATTCACTTCTCTGCCCGATAAAATCACTTGTGGATTGTGTCCCAATTGTTTTGCCTTGTAAGCTAAATAATAAGGGTCTACACCAATACAATGACCACCTACTAATCCTGGTTTGAAGGGCAAAAAATTCCACTTGGTTGCAGCTGCTTCTAATACCTCTTGCGTATCAATTTCCATTTTGTCAAATATGAGGGCCAATTCATTTACAAATGAAATATTAATATCTCTTTGTGCATTCTCTATAGACTTTGACGCTTCTGCAACTTTTATACTTGATACTTTATGCGTTCCTGCAGTAATAATACTTGCATACAATGCATTAACTACTTCAGCAATTTTTGTTGTAGATCCTGATGTTACTTTTTTAATACTTGTTAGTGCGTGTATCTTATCACCAGGGTTAATTCTTTCAGGTGAATACCCGCAATAAAAGTCATTATTATATTGTAAACCACTTACTTTTTCTAAAACGGGCACACAATCTTCCTCGGTGCATCCCGGATACACAGTGCTTTCGTAAATTACAATGTCCCCCTTTTTTAAAACGCTTCCAACCATTTCACTTGCGTTCAACAATGGTTTTAAATCGGGATTTTTTAAAGCGTCCACGGGAGTAGGGACGGTAACAATATAAATAGTACAATCTTTAATTGTAGCAAGTGTACTCGTAAATTGTAAATGCGGGTGTTCTTTAATTTCAGAAGCAGTCGTTTGCAATGTTTCATCTTCGCCTTTTTGTAAGGCAAGCACACGGTCAGTATTAATATCAAATCCAATGACTGAATATTTTTTACTAAACTCAACCGCCAAAGGAAGGCCTACATAACCTAGGCCTATAATTGCAATCGATGAATTGGAAACTATTGGAATACTCATTTGCATCCAAAGTTAATGGACTCATTAATGATGTCCATATTTTTTTTCACCTGCATTAATTACAATGGTTAACCTATTTTGTGCAGGAGGTAAGGGACAGGTTGCAAAAGCAGTAAAAGCACAAGGTGGGTTATATGCTTTATTAAAATCGATATACGTATTGCCTTCTGCATCTGGCATTTCAACATCAATAAAGCGACCTGAACCATAAGTAGTATTTCCTGTAGTTTGATCGGCAAAGGCAACAAATAGGGTCTTTCCGCCCTCATCAATAGCATCTAAACTATATACTTTGCCTTCTACTGTAAAAACAAGCTTTCCAGCATTTTTTTGTGCTGTAGTTTGTCCAATGATATTTGAAATCATTAAAAAATCCTGTGAAGGCTTCACTAATTTTGCTTTTACTTTCCAATGAATGTCTACAGGAAAATAATTTAAGCCTTTAAACTCCGTCAAGGTTTTAGCATTGTAATTTCTAAAACGTATACCCACTTTGTCTTCTCTTTTAATTACCACCCATGAAAAATGAGACCAATCCATTACTGCCGCTTTCTCATGGCTGGTAAATACTGTTATTGGAGCTGCAGCTGTATAGGCACTATTATTAATTTTAACAGATTGACCTTTTTCATTTTGCCAAAGCACTGAATCGCCTTCATATATAAAGCTTCCCAATATTGCAGGGAACTCCGCATTATCATAATGACAATCCGCCTTACTTGTTTTGCCAAAAGTATTCACACCCTTATGTAACCAAAATAATCCTTCTAAATTCAACCAGCCTTCTGGAGTTTTTAAATACGTTGCTCTTGCTTGGTGCCAGTCATTAATTGATTTTGTATAGGCTTCATCCTGAGCCATTCCAATTGTAGTCATTAAAAGAAAGGCCAACAGGGTAAGGGTGGTTTTCATAGCTGTAAATTGGTCAATTTTAAAATAGAGCGCAAATATAATACAATTATTTACATTAGTCTACTTAATTAGTAGGATTATTTTATACATGAGCGGGGGCTACAAAACCTTGCTTATCAACGTTTTTTAGTAACTTGATATTCAAACGAAAGCATTATGAAACTCCTATTATTGGGATACTTGTCCCTTATTACCCTTTGTAGTACTGCTCAAAAGCAAAATTCAAAATCGCATATCAACCACACAGCCATCTTTGTCATTGATATTGCGAAATCGGGGGATTTTTATTCCAATCGAATTGGACTTGACACGGTTCCTGAACCTTTTCATGATGGTAAACACATTTGGTACCGCACTGCCGACCATACCATGTTACATGTAATTCAAGGTGCAGATCAAAAAAAAGACTACTATAAAAATCAACATACCTGTTTTACGGTGCCAAATTTTAATGATTTTGTAAAAAACTTGGTGAATGATCATTGGGCGTTTGAGGACGTTGCGGGAAATAAAAATAAAATTACTACACGAGTAGATGGTGTACATCAAATATGGTTACAGGATCCCGATGGATACTGGATTGAAATTAACGATGACCAATTTTAATTAAATTTTAAAAACGATTGCTATGAAACAAAAATGGAGTCTTTTCTTATTTATGCTATTTGCTTTTATAACAGCATTTAGTCAAGGTACTGTAAAAGAAAAACAAGTAATTAAAAGTACAATATTAAATCGAGAAGTAAATTATACGATTTACTTACCAAGTGATTACTACACCAGTGATCGAAAATATCCTGTAACTTATTTATTACA
>CANGMV010000208.1 GCA_947454745.1 Bacteroidota bacterium
ACCGCTGGATCATAAACAGGTACATCTTTTACATGCTTGTTCTTTTTGATGTACTGTTTAATTTTTTTAGCGAATTCAACATTGCTGCTATGACCAGGGCGATTGGCAATGATTCTTGCTTTAATAGGATAGCCAATTAATGCTAAGTCACCTACAACATCCAATAACTTGTGACGTGCAGGCTCGTTCGGGAATCTTAATTCTAAATTATTTAAATAGCCTTCACTTTTTACTTCGATCTTTTCGCGCTTAAATACTTTTGCTAAACGTCCCATTTCCTCATCCGTCACGGGCTTGTCTACAACCACGATTGCATTATTAATATCGCCTCCTTTAATTAAATCATGTTTTAACAATGCTTCTAACTCGTGTAAGAAACAAAATGTACGACATGGTGAAATCTCTGCTTTAAAATCTTTAATTGTTTTTAAGGCAGCATGTTGGGTTCCTAATACCGGACTGTTAAAATCAATCAATGTTGTGATTTGATAATCTAACGCTGGCAAGGCTACCATCTCCACACGTTTTTCTTCATCGTAATGAAAAATATTTTCATCAATACTATACCATGCTTTGGCAGCATCTTGTTCTAATACACCTGTTGCTTCGATTCTTTCAATAAATGGAGCCGAGCTACCATCCATAATAGGAATTTCAGGGCCATTAATTTCAATCAATACATTGTCTACGCCCATACCCACAAGGGCCGCTAAAATATGTTCTACCGTACTTACTTTCGCATCACCCACTTGTAGGGTAGTGCCACGGCTTGTATCCGTTACTAAATCACAGTCTGCTTTGATGATTGGCTTGTTTGGCAAGTCCACTCTTTGGAACTGAATGCCAAATCCAGGGTTCGCTGGGTTCAAAGTCATGTCTACCAAAACACCCGTGTGCAAACCCGTCCCACTGATGCTAATATTGGCACTAAGGGTGTGTTGTTTGTCGGGATTAAAATGCTGATCCATATACGAATAATTTATATTTCGATGCTAAAGTGATGATTACCACAAAATTAGCCCCATTTAGGCTTTTTGTGTAAGTTGTGCCACTAATATTTCTAATTCTTTGACCCTTTTTTCCAAATTTGGGAGGTTTTTCGTGTAAACCTGTGCTCTTAATGAAGCATTATGGTCGCCTGCAGGGTTACCTGTAAGTGTTTGATTTGGTTCCTTGAAGCTTTTCGTAATGCCACTTTTGGCTGCAATTTTAATGCCATCGGCAATGCCTAAGTGACCAGCAATACCTACTTGACCCCCAATCATGGCGTTTTTGCCAATCTTGGTGCTACCGCTAATGCCAGTTTGGGCAGCAATTACGGTATTGGAGCCTACCTCCACATTGTGGGCTACCTGGATAAGGTTATCGAGTTTAACCCCTTCCCTAATTACAGTCGAACCAATCGTGGCTCTATCAATAGTGGTATTGGAACCCACTTCAACATTATCTTCAATGACTACATTTCCTAACTGAGGTACTTTTTGAAAACTACCATCTGCTTTTGGTGCAAATCCAAATCCGTCACTTCCAATTACAGCGCCAGAATGAATGGTAATATTATTGCCTAAAACACAGTCAGCATAAATAACTACACCTGGATGTAAAATTACATTGTTGCCGATTTTTACATTTTCGCCCACCACTACGTTCGGAAATATTTTTACATTGTTGCCAATTTGTGCGTTTTCACCAATATGCGCAAATGCAGCTACATAATGGTTTTCGCCTAGTTTTGCGGTTGCAGCAATATAGGAAGGCGTTTGCACCCCGGTTAAATTTTCCGTCTTTAATTCTTGGTATTTAGTAAGTAGGGTAGCGAATGCCGCATAGGCATCAGGCACTCTAATTAAGGTAGCAGGTAAAGTTGTTTTAAGCACTAAACTTTCATTGACAATAATAATGCTTGCCTTAGTTTGGTATAAAAATTCTTCGTATTTAGGATTTGCTAAAAATGTAAGTTGACCTGAAGTGGCTTCTTCGATTTTTCCAAATTGAGATACAGAAACAGATGCATCACCTTCTACTTTTCCTTGAATCATCATTGCAATCTGTTGGGCACTAAATTGTATCATTCGTTAGGGTTTGAATGGGGGGTTATTCGTTAAGTAAGCAAATGTAAAATTTTTTCACCGGGGCAGAAAGACTTTCCACGATTAAAGCGTTCTGAATGGCTGAAATATTAGAGATTTCACCCGTTTTTAGCAAAACTTTAATGGTTTCATTGTCGTTTTTGTACAAGGTATTGGATACGGTTCCTTTGAAACATAAAAAAGCAAGGTCCTCGTCCTTATAAGGGTATTTTGAACGAATGCCCTCGAATGCTTTTTCCCATTGTGCATCTTGAATGGGTTCGGACTGAATGGCGCATTTAAAACAATTCCTGTTCAATAATCCTTTGCATAAAAGGGATAAGATAGGATCATTGTTATTTTGCCATTGCTTAACTGCATATAAAATATCGGTATCGTCTAAATTACAATAGGAGGTAAGGTCTAAATCGGCAAGTTGTATATGCGAGTTCATTAAAAAATAGTCTAGTAAAGAACTTGTTTTAACCGATGCGTCGTTTTGTTGCATAAGCCATTGAGCGCGTTCAATAATTTTCACTAACATATTTTCACTCGCAACCACTGTTTTATGTCGATACACCTGCCAATACATTAAACGGCGAGACAATAAAAACTTCTCAACACTATTGATTCCTTTTTCTTCCACCACCAATTCATTGTCACGAACAGTTAACATTTTAAGAATACGCTCATAACCAACAACACCTTCACTAACACCAGTAAAGAAACTATCTCTGGATAAATAATCTAATCGATCTACATCCAATTGACCACTAATTAATTGATGTAAAAATTTTTTAGGATATTGATTGGTGAATATTTGAATAGCTAGTGAAAGTTGACCTTTTAATAGTGGATTGTTTTCCTCATTTAATTTGTTCATGATAACCAATGATAAGGCTTCGTGACTAATGCCTTTTAAAAGTACTTTTTCCAAAGCATGTGAATAAGGACCATGTCCAATATCGTGTAATAAAATTGCTGCTTTTGCCGCAATGGCTTCTTCGGCTGTTATTTCAATTCCTTTATCCTTTAGTTCGTTAATTGCCATGCACATTAAATGGTAGGCTCCCAAAGAATGGTGTAAACGGGTATGCACCGCACCTGGGTAAACCAATTGCGCTAAAGCCATTTGTTGGATCCTTCTTAACCTTTGGTAAAAAGGATGACTGAT
>CANGMV010000209.1 GCA_947454745.1 Bacteroidota bacterium
GCATTTAACATTTTGTCGTTAAAATTATCGATCGTAGACTTAACAATATAGCCGTTAAAGTACCTGCTTTCAAATAACTCTTCCCAAGTAATTCTGTTAGAAATATTTTTAGGATTGTATACCTCGTATTTTGAAAGTACCGATCTTAACTCTGGATAGTATAACCAGAACAAAGTTTTCTTAGCTACTTTATTATTGTAAACTACACTTGCAACTGGTGCGATACCAATGATTCTGCAATACATTCTACTCGTCTTATTGTCGAAAATAAATTGCTCTTTTAAACGGAAAGTATAAATAGAATCAGGGTTTGGAGCCAACTTGGTATTGTAAATAACCGAAGTGTCATAAATATTAGGATTATTGGCATTTTGAACCAATTGTGTATCTAAGCTACCTTTTAACATTGCACTTACTTCTTCCTCCGAAATAGGTTGTGTAAAACGATCGTCACCCCCTTCGGCTGAGAATGGTGTAACCTTCGGTGTACCATCTTCGTATTTTTCTTGAAGCGCTCTTAATAAGATTGCAAAAAAACGTTGATCGCCATTATCATCATATGCTTGATAAATAAATGGACGATTAATTTTTTCTCTGCCATCAATTTCTTCCCATACAAATTCACTATACAATGCATCTTCTTCTCTCAAACTTTGATAAGGCAATGGAACTCTCTCCTTAATAGTTTTTCTAGATTTAGTTTCCGAAGCAAATGCATAATTATTTCTTAAACTCTTTTTTGCTTTTGCGTTAAATCCACCTACAATCGTTGTGTCAACAATTTTAGTTGCTTTCACATCGGCATCGGCATTCACTGTAGCCGGCGCTGTTGCAGGAGCACCACTTACTGGCGTAGGCGCAGCCTTTACAACTGTATCCTTTTGAGCAGCAGCTGGAGTTGCTTTTTTCTTGGAACTATTGCTAAACTGAGCAATAGCAGTATTTCCAATGAAAATACCCAACCCTAAGATGACTAAAATTATATTCTTTTTCATTTTCTATTCTAATATAAAAGTGATTGTTTGATCTAACTTTCTTGTTCCACCACCTGGTTCAGACACTTTAATGTCACCAATAATTACTGTTGTACCAGGCTGACAGTTTCTCAATAAATTTTTTGCAGTACCTGAAAAAGCAGGACCATTCACTTCTACCGACTCTGGTTCAGGGAAGCCTTTACCTGTTGCAACTAAAATAAAGGATACTACATTAAACTTCACACCATCAAATACAAAGTCTCTTAAGTCTGCAATAACACCTGATTGCACTCTGAACACGCTCGCTTGCATGTTACCTCCCGCTTTGCCACCGATAATTGCAATCGGATCTGGGACACGTTTAACAGGGATATTAATTTTTTGTGTAGTCTTGCCATCACTTACTGTAACCACTGCTTGACCCGTTTGTGTACAGTTAACAATATATTGTCCAGCACCCGCTTTTCTTACAGTTGAACCTGCACCTTCCACGGTCACATTTACTTTTTCGGCACCACCACCTCCAGTAATACTTAATGGATTGTCTAAGCCTTTGTAAAACACTCTTGTTTTGTCGGTTGAAACAACCAAGCCCGAAGGGGTACCCACTGTATATTTTACATCCTTTTCTACCACCGCGGTTTCACCATTCGGTTTTAAGAAAGAAATTTTTACACGTTTTGTATTTTCTCCTGGTGTACTACCTGCAACTGTTTTATATACAGCCGAACCGTCGGCAGTAACTGGCACTACATTTCCGTCAATTGAAATGGTTGGCTTTGCTGCACTACTAAATGCACCAACACCAGCAGTGATTACTAATTCCTCGCCGCTCATTAAGTATTGAGAATTACTAGCAGCAAATGCGTTAAATTGATCATACACCAATTCTACTTCACCAATTTGTTGATGACAAAATGCAGCAACCTGTGCTTCACTATTACGAATATCATTTTGAAACTTTGTCAAAATGGTAATAGCAGCAATCGTGGGTGTCATGTTAAAATAAGCATAGCCCCAATCCTTGTTGGCTACTTCATTATTACTTGTTGGAATGGATAAATCCAAGGATAAATTAGGAATTACTTTTTCTGCAATTTTGGGATCCAAATCGGTTAAGTCTTGTTTGAACTTTATAAGCTTATTGTATAAGTCCTGACCTCTTGTAACGCCTCCGTTTTTGGAATCTACAAACAATCTTGTTGCAGCTTCTAAATTGTCTTCATTAAATTTTTCTTTGCCATCCACTAATTTCAAGCCAGATTCCTTTTTTAATTCCGCTTTTAAATCGTTCAATTGCTTGACTAAATCATCGGCTAAAGCATGTGCTTTTTCGGCCTTTGGCTGCCAAATAGCAGCCTGCTCCTTTGTTTTTGGATCATTTAATTTATTAGTTAAGGACTTATAAATATCCTCGTTCTTTTTTTCAATGATGCCATTCGCATTGGTTAAACTTTGGTCAATAGTCTTGAATGCATTTAAAATTTCGCTTGACACATTCAATGCCAAAAGGGCTGTCAACACTAAATACATAATGTTGATCATCTTTTGCCTCGGCTCTTTAGGTAACGCCATTTAAGCTGTATTTTATAAAATGAATTAAATTAAATTTTGTTCCCCTTATTTTCCTTGAATCGCGTGAATCATATTTCCGTATACTTGATTCAATTTCGTAAGGTTGTCAGCCAATGCAGTTAATTGCTCTTTAGTTCTTAACGCCTCGCTTGTAGAATTAGACATAGAAGAAGATAAATCTTTTAAGTTGCCATAAAAATGATTTAATTCTTCGATGGTTTTACTCATTGCTAAAAACTGATGATTTAAATTTTTCAAACCTTCGGTTGAACTATTAATCAAACCCAAATTGGTAGAAACATCTGAAACCGTTTTCTCCACTCTATTCAAAGCATGCACTAATTCGGTAGTATCAACATCTACACCAACTGTTCCACCATGGTCTACTGGAGGAGGAGGCAAAAATGCATAGATTATAAAAATTAAAGCCTCAGTTAATAAACCAACTACTAATGCATAGTTTGCCCAAGACAAGTGAATGATTTTTGCTAATGCACCAATAATTACAATTGCTGCTCCAAAACTGATGACGAAGTTGATGATTACGTTTGTTCTTTCTGAGATTTGTTTTGCCATTTGGTAAAATTATAAATTTAAAAAGTTGTTATTAATAGGTTGAACGAGGCGCCATAGAAAGTACGCATCTAAAACCAATGTA
>CANGMV010000210.1 GCA_947454745.1 Bacteroidota bacterium
AACCGCAGCACTAACTAAGCCACTTCCATTGGCTTTCATTAAGCCACTCACTGTTCCAGCTCCTCCCACATTACTTCCAATAACAGAGCCACTCCAAGTACCACTTGTAATAGTGCCTACCGTTGCTAAATTGGAAAGAGAAGTTAATGTTGAATTTGAAGTTGCTGTGATATTTCCTGCAGTAGTCGCAGTTGTAGCATTACCAGTTGTATTTTGGTTTAAGGTTGGAATTGCATTGTAAGTAATTTCTTTAGTAGTGGTATTATAAAATAAGAAGGAAGAAGTAGATGCATTGTTTACAGGATCTACATAAAACCCAGAATTAGAAGGACTTAAAGCATTTCCACTTGCATTTAATGCAATGCTATTAGCGCCTTGAGAATTTCCGGCAAATGCACCAATCGCAACACTATTTGCACCTTGTCCATTTTGTCCAGCAGCATATCCAATAGCAACTGCTGCATCAGCTTGAGTTCCACTTTGTGCAGCATTACTTCCAATTGCAATAGAATGCGCTCCTTGTGTTCCACCTCCAGCTACATAACCGATTTTTATATTTGTTCCATTTGGGTTAAAATAATCTGTACCTGCAACGGCTGCACTTACTACACCAGCTCCATTAGCTTTTAATAAGCCACTCACTGTTCCAGCTCCTCCCACATTACTTCCAATTACGGAGCCACTCCAAGTACCACTTGTAATCGTCCCCACACTTGTTAAACTTGAACTTACTACATTACTTGCCAATGTAGTTCCAGATAATGTTCCAGCATCTGCTACAATAGTAATATCTGCACTTCCATCGAATGCAACACCATTAATATTTTTACTGGCTGCTAATTTAGTAGCTGTACTTGCGTTACCTGTTAAAGCTCCTGTAAATCCTGTTGACGTAACTAATGACAATCCTGTAACCGAAGTATAAGTACCTCCTAATGACATCGAAGTAGAACCCAATGTTGTTGTATTATTTGCAAGCTGTTCATTGGTAATTCCTGCAGTAGAAGATAAATTACTTGTGGTCAATCCAGTTGCTGAAATCGTTCCACTACTTATTGATATACCCGAACCTGCTGTTAATGGAATTTGATAATCTGTTCCTGCAAGTAATGGAGCTTGTACATTAGTTCCAATTACCAATCCCAAATTGCTTCTTGCCGCAGCTGCAGTTGTTGCACCTGTACCTCCATGTGCAATATCAATTGTGCTTGCACTCCAAGTACCACTTGTAATCGTCCCCACACTTGTTAAACTTGAACTTACTACATTACTTGCCAATGTAGTTCCAGATAATGTTCCAGCAGCAGATGCAATTGTTATATCTGCACTTCCATCAAATGCAACGCCGTTAATATATTTTGTAGCCGCCAGTTTTGAAGCTGTTGCGGCATTGCCAGTAATATTACCAGCTAATGGACCTTTAAATCCTGTTGCAGAAATAATACCACTTGTAATTATATCGGTTACAGATGTGTTTCCTAATTGAATTGTATTGCTTGCACTCACAATGGCACCACTACCTATTGCTGTTGCATTATTTAATGCAGCAGATGCAACGTCTGCACTATTACCAATTGCTGTATTATTAGTTCCAGTTGCATTGGTTGTTAATGAACCCGCACCAATAGCAACGTTATTTCCTCCAGTTGTTGTACTACCTAAAGCTTGTCTACCAACAGCAACATTATAAGAAGCTGTGGTATTTCCGACTAAAGCTGAAGAACCAAGTGCAGTATTATATCCACCACTTACGTTACTATACAATGCAGACAAACCAATTCCTGTATTTTCAGAACCTGTGGTATTATTATGCATTGCATCTTTCCCAATAGCCGTATTGTAAAAACCAGTTGTATTAGATGTTAATGTTGAACCGCCAAATGCAGCATTAGAATAGCCTGTTGTATTAGCACCAAGTGAAGATGCTCCAAATGCAGCGTTTGAAGATAATTGACCATTTCCTAAACCTACTGTTAAACCATTTAGGGAGATATCAGTATTAAATGTAGTTGTATTACTAAATGTTTTTGTACCTGCAATTGTTTGAGCCGATGTTAAGTCTACAAAGTTTTTTGTTGTAGATCCAGTTCCTCCATGTGCAATATCAATTGTCGTTCCACTCCATGTAGCACCCGTAATATTTCCTGTAACATTTAAATTTCCTGTGATCGATGAATTACCACCCACTTCTAAAGTATATCCATTGTCTGTGAAGGTACCCGCATGCTGAATAGTCACATTCCCGCTAGGCCAAAGTCTTGTTGACTCTACACCTAATGCAGGCATGAATGAGATATATTTATTGTTTGCATCAGTTTGAATTTTTGCTCCATATTGAGCTCCATATCCAAGTGTTAGATCTTGGAACATAAATGATTTTGATATCGCTGATATGTTTCCAACAGATGTGATATTTGTTGATCCAGCCCAAGTACTTAAAGCAGTATTTTCAACATTATTTAAACCTAAATTAGTTTTAGCTCCAGTTACTGTTGATGAACCTGTACCACCATGTGCAATATCAATTGCCGTTCCACTCCAAGTTCCTCCTAAAATATTACCCGTTAAATTGATATCTCCATTGAAATAATTTGCTGTATTAGAACTACTACCAATGGTTACCGTATTAGAACCATTACCAATTACATTATACCCAATGACAATTTCATTTATAGAGTTATTGAATTGTGGTCGCACGCCACTTCCAATTAAAACACCTTGCCTTAAATTTGCTAGGTTACGTGCACTTAAACCAAACAATACGCCTGCGTTATAACCAATTGCGGTATTATCATTACCATCGCTTAAATTTGAAAAAGCTCCACTACCTAAAGCAGTAGTATTAGTAGCTGTTAAATTTGAAGACAAAGCATTGATTCCTATTGCTGTATTTGAAACTTTACCGGCTCCACCTTTACCCAATGTAATCCCATTCACTGTAATATCTGTCCCAAATGTTGCAGTATTTGTAAATGTTTTTGATCCAGCAAATATTTGTGTGCCAGTAGTTACAATACCACCATTACTTGCATCAGCTGGAGTTAAAATTAATTCCGTTGTTCCACTAATAATTGCACCTTTTGCATTGGATGTCGCTGAAATATTTCCAATTGAACTTAACCCTGCATTCGCTGCAGTGATTGAAGCTTTTACATAAGCAGTTGTCGCCAACTGTGTAGAATTATCACTTGTCGCAGGAGTCGG
>CANGMV010000211.1 GCA_947454745.1 Bacteroidota bacterium
CTCCATGAAGATCATCATCAACCAACAGGACATTTTTTCGAAAAAAATGATGCTTTCTTTTTGATTTTTGCCATTCCAAGTATGATTTGTATTTTCTACGGAAACTTTGTGGGTCCTTTATGGATTGCAGGAATTGGAACAGGGGTAGCCATGTATGGCTTTGCTTATTTTATAGTACACGAGGTAATTATTCACCAACGCATTAAATGGTTTACAAAATCCAATAGCAGGTATATAAAAGCCATTCGTTGGGCGCATAAAATGCATCATAAGCATATGGGTAAAGAGGATGGAGAAAGCTTTGGTATGTTAATCGTTGCTAAAAAATATTGGGACAAAGTTCGTCAAGACGAACGTATCCAAGCTAATGGATAATTAAATTCCAAAGTAATGCCTGAGTATTCTGAAACTGTCCAACAAAAAACTGACTATGATTTTATTATAGCAGGTGCAGGATGTGCAGGCTTATCTTTATTGCATTCAATTTTACAATCGCCAATACTCAATCAAAAGTCCATTTTGGTGTTGGATAAATCTTTTGAAAAATCCAACGATCGAACCTGGTGTTTTTGGGAAACAAATTCAAGTGCATTTGAATCCTTGGTTTGTAAAAAATGGGAAAATATTTCAATTCATAAAAAAGAGTTCTCTACCCAACTTTCAACCCATCCTTTTGAATATAAAATGATTCAAGGAATTGACTTCTATCAGCATATCATGCAATTTGCAAAGGGTTTTTCGAATGTGCATTGGAAGCAAGCCACTATTGATACAATTGAAGTGGAAGCGGGAATAGGCTTGGTGCAATGGGAAGGCGGTATGGCTAAATCGACAGCTATATTTTCGAGTATTCTTCCTGTTGATACCTTGTATGCAATGAGTCAATCCAAAATAAGTGTCCCTTTTTTATGGCAACATTTTAAAGGACGTCTTATTGAATTTAATACACCCTTGTTGGATGCAAGTGTAGCAAGATTAATGGATTTTAATGTGGATCAAAAATTGGATACAGCATTTATGTATGTACTTCCCTTAACCGATCGTCAAGCCTTGGTGGAATATACATTGTTCTCTCCAAAAATTTTGAACCCATTGGAATATGATAAGGAAATAGACAGCTATTTGAATACACATTTTCCTTATCAACAGTATCAGGTTTTGCATGAAGAGATCGGAGCTATTCCAATGACCATGCAACGCTTTGATCAAAGTAAAGCACCAGTATATGTAATTGGTACATTAGGAAATGCTGTGAAAGCTAGTACAGGCTATGCTTTTAAGTTTATTCAAAATCAAGTTGCTCAAATTGTTACTTCACTTGAAAATGGAAAAACAATTCAAACAGAAGTACATAACACAAGACATCAATTTTATGATTCAGTATTGTTATTCATTTTACAACATCGTTTAATGGAGGGCAGTGAAATTTTTAAACGCATTTTTGAAAAAAATAAAGCGGCTACTATTTTTAAATTCTTATCTAATACTTCTTCTATTTGGGAGGATATTCAAATTATGCGTAGTTTACCAACGCGCATTTTTTTACCAGCCGCTATAAAAGTAGGTTTACGGCGGGGCTAGTATTTAACCGAATGCATTGTGTTAAATTTGCAAAAATGGCCTTGTCGTACAATGGTTAGTACCAGAATTTCCGAAGTTCTAAATCCCAGTTCGAGCCTGGGCGAGGCCACAAATGTCTTCAACGAAGTTGAAGTATTGTTTATAAGAGACAACGAAGAAAGCTTGCTTTCAAAAGTTGGCGATACTAAACAATACAATTAAACAAACAAAGTTTGTTTAATTAAAGACTTTGGGTTAATCCAAAACGTTAAGTAGACAGCCGAGTGAAGCGAGTGCTGGCAACCTGGGCGAGGCCACCTAAAAATAGAATTGACTAATATGGTCCTCTGTTCCAAAGTTTAACTGGAATTTCGGCACCTAAGTTGGCTAAAAGCGACTGACGCAATTGAGCCATAAAACGTTTGTATGTTAGTGTTTTCATACTTATTTATACCAAAAGAGACAATAGGTCACCCATTTGAAGTGTAAAAAATACACATTAAATATCTAATTAGTTGAAAATCAATATATTAAATACATTATTTTTAATATACTAACTTTGATTGATGGGCTTAATGTTCTTAATTGGCCTTATAAATTGAATCTTATGAAAATTGAAATCTGGTCTGATATTGTATGTCCCTTCTGTTATATTGGAAAGAGAAAGTTTGAAAACGCCTTAGCAAGCTTTGATGGAAAAGATCGAGTGGAAATTGAATGGAGGAGTTTTCAGTTGGATCCAAGTATGGAAAACATCCCTGGAAAATCTGTGCATGCCTATTTGGCCGAACGGAAAGGTTGTTCATTAGAGGAAGCGACACAGATGAATGATATGATGAGCAATATGGCTAAAGAAGTTGGGTTGGAATATAATTTTGATATTGCGGTGATTAACAATACATTAAATGCACATCGTTTATTGCATTTTGCTAAAACGAAAGGCAAGCAATCTGAAATGAAGGAAAGATTATTTCATGCCTATTATACCGAAGGAAAAAATGTGTCGGATACGGAAAGTTTATCATTACTAGCTGCAGAGATTGGATTAGATGAAAGTGAAGTGAATGCAATTTTACAAACGGATGCATTTACGAATGAAGTGGAATTAGATCAATACTATGCACAACAAGTGGGTGCAAGAGGTGTGCCATTTTTTGTCTTTAACAATAAATATGCTGTATCAGGTGCGCAGCCTACAGCTGTTTTTAAGGAAGTGCTAGAGAAGGTTTGGGAAGAAGAAAGTCCATCTATTCAGTCAACTAATACTACAGGGGCAGCTTGTACGCCCGACGGCCATTGTGATTAAAAATAAATAGATTTTAATCGGGTAACAATTTCTTAATACAAGATAAAATGGGGAACTTAGTGTCCCTAAATTGCTGCTGATGAAAAAGTGCTTGCTTGCGCTGCTAATGATTATTAGCATGTATTTGCCAATACATGCGCAAAATAATAGCACATCTAAAACGAAGTATCTTGAGATTCTGCAAGATCGATTAAAACAAATAAAAAATAAAACCATTCACTATAACTATTATTTAGGGGAAGATTTATATACAGAGCGATCTTATATAAATGAAGCTCGGGTTTCAATGAATAGTAATAATAAGATTGAGCTTTACCTGAATTTAACCAC
>CANGMV010000212.1 GCA_947454745.1 Bacteroidota bacterium
AGTGGAGGTATTCAGGAAGCTATAAAAATTCAAGACATTGGTGCCAAAAACAATATGGCTTGTATGATGGGTGGTATGTTGGAAAGTCGTTTAGCATTAAGCGCTAAGATGCATTTTGCTATGGCACATCACAATGTAAAATACTATGACATGGACACTTGTTTGTTAGGTCATTTAGAAGACCCAATTGTAGGTGGTGTTCAATTTTCAGGCATGCATTTAAGTATCAGCGACGCCCCAGGACATGGCGCAGACGTAGACCCAGCTTACCTTTCAAAACTTGAACACTGTATTATCTAAGTATTTGTATCTTTAGGATATAATTACAAGAAATGGAAGCAAGAAAAGCAAGTGACTCTTTTATAACTATGAACGAATTGGTATTGCCCAACGACACCAATACGTTTGGTGATTTGATGGGTGGTAAGCTTATGTATTGGATGGACATTGCCGCTTATCTTTCTGCAGCTAAGCATTGTAATTCGGCTGCTATGACCGCATCGGTTGACAATTTAAGTTTCAAGACTCCAATTAAACTGGGAAATGTAATTTGTATTGAAGCCATTGTAACTCGTGCTTTTAACACTTCCATGGAAGTACATTTAAAAGTTTGGAATCAAAACATGATTACACAAACAAGAGTGTTAAGCAATGAAGCCTTTTTTACATTTGTGGCATTAGACGAAAACAAAAGACCTAAAAAAGTGCCTGAAATTATTGCCGAAACCGAGGAGGAAATTAAATTTTATGACGGTGCATTAAGAAGAAGACAATTGCGATTGATATTGTCTGGAAAAATGAAACCCGACGATGCTCCCGAATTAAAAGCTTTCTTTACACAAGACTAAGCTTGCTTATTTTCGTTTAAGCTGTGGTGTTTGCCTTTTAACATAAACTCCTTACTCTGTTCTATCGCTTCCATAATTTGCGCTAGAATATCTTCTACCGATGCATTGTAATCAATTTCGAGTGGTGCTTTGAATCGAATAGACAATGGAGTTCCCACTTTTTTAAAGGTCAAGCCTTTCTTTGTAAATGCTCTCCAAAATCCATTAATCACTACAGGGACCACAATTGGATGATTGTTCTTAATAATATGCGCAGTACCCTTACGTCCTGGGGCAAATGGCTTGGTGGTTCCTTGCGGAAATGTGATAACCCAACTTTTTGATAATGCTTGGTCAATTTTTTGTGTATCCACTTCGTCTCGCTCACGCTTCACATCTTTTCCTTCGGCTCTCCATGTGCGCTTTACAGTTAAAGCACCACCCAATTTAAACATCTTGGTAAGCCAATTGCTATTCATGGTTTCCTCTGCTGCTACAAAAAAAACATTGGTAAAGGGATTCAATAAATAATAAGGTATACCCAGCTTGTTAAACTTGCGCCATTTCACTGCACAAAAAATATGTACAAAAGCAATGACGTCTCCAAAATAGGTTTGATGATTACTAACAAATAAGACATTGTGCTTAGGAAGATTCTCCAAATTTTCAGTACCTTCTATATTTACCTTATTAAACAATGCAAGGCCTGGATAGGTAAACAAGCCCACTACTCCGTAAATGATGGAACGGAAAATTCGGATGTGTTTTAGTCGATCCAATAATGACATTGTAAAGCAAATTGTTAGGTACGCAAGATACTACAAATATTGTATCTTTAGGCAATGAAAAAGTCAGCCGTTATCTTTGATATAGATGGTTTATTAATCAACAGTGAGCCCTTGTGGAATAAGGCTGCAACCGAAATTTTTCGCCAATATGGCATTACTTTAACGGAGCAGCAATATGCTATCACTACAGGGCTTCGTTCTAAAGAATTTGTTGCTTATTGGTTACATCAATATAATGTACCCGCTAGCCAAAACGAGATTGCAGAAAAAAAAGTGATCGACTTAGCATTGCAATTAATTGATCAAGATGCAACATTAATGCCAGGCGTTGAACATGTGTTCGAATTTTTCTTACAGCGAGATTTTAAAATGGGCCTTGCTACTTCCTCGCCCACTGAGTTAATAGAATGG
This sequence comes from Bacteroidota bacterium, assembly GCA_947454745.1. Taxonomy (GTDB): domain Bacteria; phylum Bacteroidota; class Bacteroidia; order Chitinophagales; family Chitinophagaceae; genus Sediminibacterium. Next base: position 2,027 of record CANGMV010000212.1, read on the forward strand.
GTTAAAGACAAACTAGGTATTCGAAGCTATATTCACGCTAGTTGTTCTGCCCAACATTTACCACACGCAAAACCACATCCACAAGTATATATTGACTGTGCAGCAGCAATGCACACCAATCCATTGTCTTGCATTTGTTTTGAAGACTCCTTTTATGGCATGATTGCGGCAAAAGCTGCAAGAATGACCTGCGTAGTCGTTCCTGCAGCAGACCATATAAAATTAGAGCACTGGGGTGCGGCCGATTTAAAACTCTCCTCACTTCAAAACTTTGGTGCCCTGCATTTCAATATGCTCAATAATTAAAATTAAATTGCAGGTCGAATGAAACTCACAAAGGAAGTCATAGGAAAAGAATTAGATTTATTTGAACAGCATTTTAAAGATGCAGTTAAAAGCCGTGTCTCCTTATTAGATCGTATCATGCAATACATCGTAAAGCGAAAAGGAAAGCAGATGCGCCCGATGTTCGTTTTATTGTCTGCAAAATTACATGGCGAAATTACCGATGCTTCCTATCGCGCAGCAAGTTTAGTAGAATTATTGCATACCGCTACATTAGTACACGACGATGTAGTGGATGACGCGCTTGAACGAAGGGGTATGTTTTCAATAAACGCTTTATGGAAAAACAAGATTGCAGTATTAGTAGGCGACTACCTTTTATCTAAAGGACTTTTATTGTCATTAGAAAACAAAGATTTTGAGATACTTACCATCCTATCTAATGCGGTAAAAAAAATGAGCGAAGGTGAATTATTGCAAATAGAAAAGACTAGGAATTTAAATTTTGACGAATCGGTATATTACGAAATCATCAATGGTAAAACTGCTAGCTTACTGTCATCAAGTTGTGGCGCAGGAGCTGCTTCTGTTACAAAAGACGAGGCTGTTATACAAAAGATGCGCGATTTTGGTGAGCTAGTTGGAATGGCATTCCAAATTAAGGATGACTTATTTGATTATGGCGACGTAGCTATTGGAAAACCTACAGGAAATGATATTAAAGAAAAGAAATTAACACTTCCACTCATCCATATATTACAAAAAGTGGACGCCAATTTAAAGAAAGAGATTGTTTATATTGTAAAGAACAATAACAACGATAAGAAAAAAGTGAAGTTTGTTATTGACAATGTAATTCG
>CANGMV010000213.1 GCA_947454745.1 Bacteroidota bacterium
AATTATTGCATCGGATATAAGTAAAGATGCCATTAAAGTTGCAAAGATTAATGCTACTATTGCTGGAGTTGCGGATTTAATTGATTTTCAGATTTGTGATTTTGCAGATACTCAGATGCCTGAACCTGAAGAGGGAGCTGTATTGGTAATTAATCCTGAATACGGAGAAAGACTAGGAGAGGAAGTGGAATTAGAAGCTACTTATGCACGTATTGGTGATTATATGAAGAATAAGTGCAAGGGCATGACGGGTTATATATTCACTGGCAATTTAGAACTTGCTAAAAAAATTCGTTTAAAACCTAGTCGTAGAATCGAATTTTTAAATGCAAAAATTGATTGTAGATTATTAGAGTATGAATTGTATGCTGGAACTAAACGAACCGACAAACAAATATTGCCTGTATCTGAATAATTGTTCTATTTGTAAAATAAATAAGGGGCTATCATTTCTCTCCATTCGTCAACTCTTAATAATTTTCCCAGTTGTTGTAGCCAAGATTGTAGAGGTAAATCAAATATTTTCTCAGCATCGGGTATGCCTAAAAGTAAAGACAAATGATTTTCGCCAGTTGGGTTTGCATTCGTTGGGTATGGCATCCATTTAAAATCTTGTGGATGTAGATCTTTTACCAGCTTCAATAATAACAATCCGTTTAATACTGCATCATAATGATATGGATCAATTACTTTTATGCGTATTCCTTTTTTATCAACAATCGAGCCGTTTAGTTGGACGGGTAATTTTAAGGTTTCTATTTTAAAATCTTCGCTTAAAATATTTTGGCAAACCATTGTTAAGGCTACTATATTTAACCATTCTGCACCTATCCATTCAAATGAATAGGGAGTGCCTCTGCCAATAGAAACATTCGTTGCTTCAAAAAAACAGAGTCCAGGATATAAAACAGCAGCTTCAATGTTTTGTAATGCAGGAGATGGATTTACCCAAGCAATATTCCAATCATAAAATTGAGCGTCTCTCTTTAATCCTTCACATGCTATAACCGATAATTTTGCGTTCCAGTTTTGTGTATTATTAAAATATCGTGCTAATTCCCCAAGGGTGCACTGGTGTTTTATGGGCATATTGAATCTTCCAATAAAACTCGAAATCGTATCATCTAACATCGGGCCTTCACACAATGACAAATTTCCCCCAAGTGGATTCGGTCGGTCTAAAACAATCACTTGCTTATTGAATTTTGCAGCTGCTTCTATCCAATAAGTCATCGACCACAAATAGGTATAAAATCTTGTGCCAGCATCGGGGACATCAAATAATAAAATATCAATATCAGCTATGTCGTTCTCAGACGGTATCAACTTATTTCCATATAAGCTTATTACGGGTAAACCCGTTATTGGATCGTTTGTATCATCCATTTTCAAACCATCTTCACCAATTGCTGTAATGCCATGTTCGGGTGAAAAAAGTTTTACCAAATTATAGCCTACTTCGATTAAAGCGAGTCTGCTTAATTTTCCATCATTTGTTTTTGCTGCATCATTGGTTAGGAAGGCTATTCGTTTCGATTTCCAATCTGGGTTTTGTAGTAGGATTCGATCAATTCCAAATTGTAAAGGCATAAAAAGAATTTGTAATGAATTATGCTTGTGCCTTAAAGCCCGAATCGATCTTTAAGGTTTCTATTACATTAAAGATAATGGGACAACGATCGTAATGCATATAAGTAGTAAACAATCTTTTATTAAATTCAGGGACATGAAAAGCAGGGAATTCTTTACACCCAGCAAAGCGATGCGAATACACACTACAACTATTACCGACTAAAAAATGGCAGGGTATAGCATTAACCACCATTCGGCCTGATTCTCCCTTGTCGAGGTACTTTTCATCGAATTCAGCCCTGGTCTGTCCCAAATGTGCGGATAAGTTATTGGCCTCTTGCTCGTCAATATTCACCATGAGGCTCTTGCAACAATTGCCGCAATCGGTACATTCAATTTTAGGAGAAATTGCCTCAGATAGCTCAAAAACGGCTTTATCGAGGCTTAAACTGTCCAAATTCCTTAAAAAATCCTGGAATTTGAGGTTTTCTGCTTCAAGTTCTATGGCCTTGGTCTTGATATATTCAAGGTCAACAATTGGATATGGTGCTTCTTTTTCGATGGGATAAAGATAAGGCATAAATCCTTTTATCCACATTTACCCTTTTTTGCCTCTTTTTAGATTGCTTAAGTAGGTTTGAGAATTAGATTTGCAGCTAGACGAGGGCTCATTGAGCCCATAAAGTATTGATAATTATGGCAGAAGCAAAGATAGGGTCAGAATATAACGAAGACTCCATTAGGTCACTCGATTGGAAAGAACATATCCGATTACGTCCTGGTATGTATATCGGTAAATTAGGAGATGGAACTGCTCCTGATGATGGTATTTACGTATTAATTAAAGAGGTGATTGATAACTGTATCGATGAACATACGATGGGTTATGGTAAGCAAGTTGAGATCTCTATACAAGATAAAACGGTTACGATACGAGATTATGGTCGCGGTATTCCATTAGGCAAAATTGTAGACGTAGTAAGTAAAATTAATACGGGTGCGAAATATGATAGCAAAGCCTTCCAAAAATCGGTAGGTTTAAATGGTGTGGGTACCAAGGCAGTGAATGCATTGAGTGAAGATTTTACGGTGACTGCATTTAGAGAAGGGAAGTGTAGGTCGGCTAGCTTCCAAAAAGGACAATTGATAAACGAAACAAAGGAGACAAAAACAACCGAACAAAACGGCACTTTAGTCAGTTTTACGCCTGATGCTACTGTCTTTAAAAACTACCATTTCATTTACGAATATATTGAGAGTCAGCTTTGGAATTATTGTTATTTGAATGCGGGTTTAGTGATTCATTTTAACGATAAGAAATTTGTAAGTAAGAATGGTTTACTTGATTTATTAGAGCGTAAAACCAATCCCGATGAATTAAGATATCCAATCATGCACTTAAAAGGGGAGGATATAGAAGTTGCTATTTCGCATAACAATGATTACGGTGAAGATATTTTCTCTTTTGTGAATGGACAGTATACTACACAAGGTGGTACACACCAACAAGCATTTAGAGAGGCTTATGTAAAAGTGATTCGTGATTTTTATAAGAAAGATTATGAAGCTTCAGATATTAGAACCAGTATAGTTGC
>CANGMV010000214.1 GCA_947454745.1 Bacteroidota bacterium
CCTAGTGCAGCTATTCCCTTTCCCAGCTCCATTGCTTTACGATAATAAGGATGGTCCTCTTTGAATCTCGCCGATCCAAAAACAGTAATACAGGGCCCCACAAAGTGTAGGGTTCTAAATCCTTTAATAAATTGTATAAAAATCTCAAACGCAAAATACAACTCGTGTATCCTGGGCTTTGGACCTTCTAAATTAAAACTCTTAGTACTGGCAGGTATAATACGCCTAGGTATCCATTTTTTGTTTTCACTACTCATGCTTGGTAAAATTAACTTCCCTCAATACAATGAAGTTAGAATAAATAATCAATTCATGTTCACTAAAATGGTTAAATTTGAACAGCATTCAAAAGCAATGAAACTAAGATTAAAAATATTTTTTGCATTTTTCCTTCCATGGATTTTCAATGACAGTTTTGCGCAAACAAAATTAGCACTGGAACAAATACAAATATACTCGTCCTTACACCCCACTGCCAATTATTGGCATTTACCAAGTGATGTGAGTCCTATATTAAATGCACTTGATACAGGCATTTTTGCAAAATTGAATTTACAAAGAGAACTTACCTATCCAACGCAACAAAAAGAATTAAGCAAACAAAATCAATTGGGTAAAATTACTATTGACTGGTCTAAATCTCATGCCATTCCAACACATGCATATTTAGAATTATACGAAATGGATCCTATGATTGCTTATCAAAATAAATTGATAGACATTTCGGATGAAAAAAAAGACAGCATCCATTCTATTTGGTTTTTATCATGTACCATTTTGAATCAAAAACAGGAAAGAGTATTTCAAAAAACCTTACTCGTTGGCATTATACCATTACAAACACTTGGCATGGGTATCCCATTCACAACGAGTGCAACTATGCCGGTGAATTTATTTCAGGCCCTAACAAAAGGTATTGGATTTTTACATCCTAGTATGTCTAATATGGATTATATCGAAGCTAAAGTGCCCGCAGCCTATGCCACTGACAATTATTGGATGCCGCTGCTTCATAATCAGCCCCGTACCTTATTTGACACCAGCAAACAATTTATAAGTTATGTCAATACACATGGACTGCAGTTATTAAGATTGCCTCCTGCGGTCTTGAACAAACTAGATTTAAAAAACAAAGCCGACAACTATCCTTTTAAACAAGTGGTAGCAACTATTAGAAAAAATAGAAGCAATTATAATGCTAAGGAATATTATCAAGTAATTCAACAACTTAGAGACGTTCACCAGGATAAAGATTTTATTTTAAGTGCTTACTTGGAATTTAATCCCGAAGAAGCACTTATGTTTCTTCCCGAAATCACACCTATTATTTTTGAAGGAAATGACAGTATTGGTTTTTTTAAATTAAAAGAAATGATAGTTGAAAAAAATAAGAACTTCTTCCCGGATATTATTTACAATGGGTATGATTCAACAAAGCAATTTAACTTGGGTACGAGTTATGGCCCTTCCCCCATTGTACATGCAACTGTGATAGAAGGTGCTGCTTATGGGCACAGTTTTAAAATTCAATTTAGCTTACCACAAAAACAAAGAACAATCATAGTAGATGATCAAATAATTATGGTAGTAGAAGGAAAAAATAAGCCCCACCAAATGTTCATGGTGCCAGCCGCAAATTCACATCCTATGATTGACGACGCTTTTAGAAATTTATTATTATTGATGGCTTACAGTGAAATATTCCAAAGCCCAAATTAACAACTCATGAGGATTGTAAGTTATAATGTTAATGGCATACGTGCCGCTATCAAAAAAGGATTAATCGACTGGTTAACAGCATATCCGGTAGATGTGTTTTGTGTACAGGAAACCAAAGCAACGCCCGATGATATTGATTTATCGTTATTTACCGAACTAGGCTACCATGTTGCTTGGTACCCTGCTCAAAAAAAAGGTTATAGTGGTGTAGCCGTATTTAGCAAGAAAAAACCAACCCAAATTATTTGTGGTACTGGGCACGAAATGAGTGATTTTGAAGGTCGTGTAATTCGTGTAGACATTGGTGATCTCACCATCATCAACGCCTACTTCCCATCGGGTACAAGTGGCGATGAAAGACAAACTTATAAGTACCAATGGTTAAAAGAATTTTTTGAATGGGTGCAAGTATTAAAAAAAGAAAGACCTAAAATAGTAGTAGCAGGCGATTATAATATTGCCCATACCGATATAGATATTCATGATCCAAAAGGAAATAAAAAATCATCTGGATTTTTACCAGAAGAAAAAGCATGGATGGATCAATTATTAGCTGATGGTTGGATTGATAGTTTTAGACATAAAAATCCAACAGCAACGGGCGCCTACTCCTGGTGGAGTCAACGTTTCCCGTCGGTACGCTTAAATAACAAAGGTTGGAGAATTGACTATTTATGTACCACACCCGCTTTAGAAAAATCAATTCAATCAGCGAGTATTCTTCCTTTAGTAAAACATAGTGATCATTGCCCAATTGTTTTAGAATTAAAAAAATAATCATTCAATAAAGTATATGCAAGTATATAATATTAGTTTTCAAATTGCGCCAACCCTGCAGGGGCAATGGTTGCCGTGGATGAAGCAAAAGTTCATTCCTATGATTCATGCAACTGCATGTTTTACTGATCATAAATTTTATGAACTAGATATTGCCGAGGATCAGGCACCCACTTATACACTACAGCTATTCTCTGCATCTCCTGAAAAGCTTACCCAATACCAGGAAACCTTGTCACATGACATCATGAACGAGCTCCTAAACACCTGGGGGGACCAATGTTTTCATTTTATTACCACCATGCGAATTGTGAATTGATTGTGGATAGTTTAATGGGCTAAAACACGCTACAGGCCTAGTTTTCAGCTTTTATTTTTCTGAAAGACAATGCCACAAAGGATTTCAGCGATATTTACTAAAAAATGATTTAAAACCAAAGTGCTTGTTTTGACGGGAAAACCTTACTATTTAAGGGTTTTAGTGGAAAAATAAAAACAAAAATAGTTGCCAAAATATTTTTTCGTTTCATAAAACCGAATAAATTTGTTCTATCGTTTAAAACTATAAAAAACACATTTATGAACAAAGCAGAATTAATCGCACACATCGCGGACAGCGCAGATTTACCAAAAACATCAGCTAACGCAGCTTTAGACGC
>CANGMV010000215.1 GCA_947454745.1 Bacteroidota bacterium
ATTGTCTGCGGCCAATTTATATTTATTCGATATAATTTGTAAGCTAATAAGCTGACCTATGATAACAATAAATACAAACCCAATGATGATTTGAATAATACCACCCCGGTTTGAGTTGTACAATGCCATGAATTATCTTTTTAACTTTCGTCGGTTCATTACCAGTTCTACTACAAATATTAATAGCACACTCATTAAAGTGGTTGCAAATACTTTTCCAATAAAATAGCCAAAACTACCAAACTGTAACCACTCCAATAACACTAAATAAAAGTGATGTATAAAGGTTAGTAGTACTATGTAGATAAAATACGGTCCCCAACCCATGGTTCCCACACTTGGTTCCTTAGTTAATTCTTCTGAAGCTTCTTGTGCAAGCAATAAATTCAATATACTTGGACGAACATAGCCAACTAAGGTACAAGCCGCTGCATGCAAGCCTGGTGTGTTGCTGAAAACATCTAAGCAATAGCCAAATATAAATCCAATTACAGTTAAACTTACACGACTCGTGCCAAAGGGCAGCCAAAGTATAAATAAAAAGTATAGATAAGGTGTAATAAATTGGTGCAATGGAGGCACTTCGTTCAAGATGATAATTTGTATCAACAAGAACAAAACAAAACGAATGCTATTTTTTAAAACACTATTCATTATTGCCCTCCGTTTTTTCTAATTGTTTTTGTTCTGCCATTCTTCTATTCTCTACCAAGTAAATATATTCTAAATTAAAAAAGTTCGTAGCTGCTTTCACATTCAAGGTTAAGAAATTACTTGAAGCATCTTTAATAATACTTGTTACTCTGCCCACCATTAACTGTGCAGGGAAATTAGATGAATAAGGACTTGTTAATACAGTGTCGCCAATTTTAGGAGCTGCGCTTTTTGAAATGTTTTTTAACACTAAGATATTCGGGTCGGCACCATCCCATTCAATACTACCTGCTACCTTATCGCGCTTCAACATCGCACTTACTTTGCTATTGCGATGCAGTAAGCTCATTATTTTACTATAGTTATTATTTACTTCCACAACAACGCCTACAATACTACCATCGGGACTAATGGCTGCCATATCTTTTTTAATTCCTTGCAATGCGCCACGCTCAATCCAGATATAATTTTTTTGAAGTGTAAATGTGTTACCTACCACTTTTGCTGGGTAGTAATAAAATTTTCTAATTTTTTCCAGACTGTCTTTTCTTAAAACCAGGGTACCTAACTTTTTAGTGGTATCAATTGCAACAAAATCTTGTGCTAATTGATTTCTTAAATTTGCATTTTCTGCAACTAGCTTTGCATTAGTTTCTTTTAAGTCAAAAAAGTAGGTCCAACTATTATAGTACCTGTTAATATTGCCGGTAACTTGATTGGTCCATCCACCAAAAAAAGCTTCATGTGATTTACTGTATGAAGACAACATTACCAGTGATACAATTTGCAGTATCAGAAAACTAAAGAAAGTAAAGTTTTGTCTTATGAAACCAATGATATTCTTCAAGTCGTGACTTTATTTTATCTCATGATGAAAGGGAAACGCTGATAGTTTTTCAACGCAATGCCTGTACCACGTACAACGCTCTTTAGTGGATCCTCTGCAACATGAACTGGCAATTTGATTTTTGCACTCAATCTTTTGTCTAGTCCACGCAACAATGAACCACCGCCTGTTATGTATAATCCGCGACGGTAAATATCTGCAGCCAATTCAGGAGGCGTTGTTTCCAATGCTTTCAAAATTGCTTCTTCTATTTTGAAAATGCTTTTATCTAATGCTTCTGCCACTTCTTGATAAGATACCATGATTTGCTTTGGAATACCTGTTACCAAGTCTCTTCCGTTTACTGGCATATCATCAGGAGGATTGTCTAAATCTTTTAAAGCAGCACCCACATGAATTTTAATTTGTTCTGCAGTACGCTCGCCAATTAATAAACTATGATAACGTCTTAATGCTTCCATGATATCAGCAGTGAATTCATCACCAGCTACACGAATACTTTGGTCACACACAATACCTGCTAATGCAATTACTGTAATACCTGTTGTACCACCTCCGATATCAATAATCATGTTACCAACTGGCTCTTCTACATCAATACCAATACCCAATGCTGCAGCCATAGGCTCATGAATCATGTAAACTTCTTTTGCACCTGCTTGCTCAGCACTATCACGCACCGCTCTTTTTTCTACTTCAGTAATAGAAGATGGAATACAAATAACCATTCTCCAACTTGGCGGGAACAATGGTTTTTTTGGATAGATCATTTTCATCAACTCACGAATCATTAATTCGGCTGCGTTAAAGTCGGCGATTACTCCGTCTTTTAATGGACGCACTGTTTTAATGCTCTCGTGTGTTTTTTCATGCATCAATAATGCCTTCTTTCCAACCCCTAAAACTTCCTTCATATTATTCCTATTCAAGGCGATAATAGAAGGCTCGTTTACAACAACTTCGTCGTTGTGAATAATCAATGTGTTTGCGGTACCCAAGTCCATTGCAATTTCTTGGGTAAAAAAGTTAAATAATCCCATTATGCGAAAGTGTTTTGTAAGTTCAATTTGAATCAAGCAAAATTCACTTAAAATCCTTGAACTACAAAGCTTTTTAGAAAATGAATGGGAATAATTTTTTGCAGGGACTAGGACTTGAATTCGTAGCCAATATCTTTTCTAAAATACATGCCTTCAAAATGAATATGAGAGAGCGCTTTTTGAGCATTATCCACTGCGTCTTGAAGGTTATTTCCTTGTGCCGTAGTTGTTAAAACGCGCCCTCCTTTGGTGACGATAGTATCCCCGTCAAATCCAGTGCCAGCTTGGAATACAAGCGCTCCCGGTACCGTTGCGGCTTGGGCTAAACCTTCAATTGGAAAGCCTTTTTGATAATCCCCAGGATACCCGCCACTTACAGCCATTACGGTTGCAAAGGAAGCTGGATGGTACTCGATATTTACGTCTTGTAAAGTGCCATTGTCGGCAGCAGCTAACAAACTCACTAAGTCGGTTTGTAAGCGAGGCAGAATTACTTCGGTTTCAGGGTCACCCAATCGACAATTGTATTCAATTACATAGGGCTCACCTCCACAGTTCATTAAGCCAAAGAATACAAAGCCTTTGTATACGAGGTTTTCAGCCTG
>CANGMV010000216.1 GCA_947454745.1 Bacteroidota bacterium
TAATTTTATCGAATGATTAGCAAGTTGGAACAAGCAAAGGCCTTTGAGTCGGTTTATGAGGGACTAAATGAGCAACAAAAAATTGCAGTAAACACAATTGAAGGACCTGTAATGGTAATTGCCGGACCGGGTACGGGTAAAACCCAAATCCTAGGTGCACGCATTGGAAAGATATTATTAGAAACCGACACCGCACCCGAAAACATTCTTTGCTTAACCTATACCGACGCAGGTGCTATTGCCATGCGGAAAAGATTGGTAAGTTTTATAGGAACGAGCGCCTATAAAGTAAATATTGCTACTTTCCATTCATTTTGCAATGATATTATACAAGACAATTTATCCTTATTTGATAAGACAAGTTTGGATCCTATTTCGGAATTAGAAAAAATAGAATTACTCAAAAAACTCATTGACGGATTTGATAAAAACAATGCTTTAAAAAGATATAGAGGAGACGTGTATTTCGAAATGAGCAATTTATCCAAATTGTTCAGTGCCATGAAAAAAGAAGGATGGACTCCAGACTACTTAATTGAAAAAGTTGACGACTATATTAAAGAAATTCCTTTTAGAGACGAATTTATTTACAAACGCAAGTATAAGCAGTTTGAAGCAGGTGCTTTAAAACAGGGTTTGGTAGATGTAGAACTTGAAAAAATGGCTAAATTAAAAGCCGCCATTGCCAGCTTTGACGTTTATCAACAATTAATGAAGGACCGCAGTAGGTATGATTTTGAAGATATGATTAATTGGGTGATTAAAGCGTTTAAAGAAAATAAAAATTTATTAGCACAATATCAGGAACGCTTCCTATACATTTTAGTAGACGAGTACCAAGATACCAGTGGTACCCAAAACGAATTAGTGCAGTTGCTAGTAAATTATTGGGAGCAGCCCAACTTATTTGTAGTAGGCGATGACGACCAAAGTATATTTCGCTTTCAGGGAGCCAACGTCGAAAATATGTTGCATTTTCAAAACCAATATGCAGCCGACTTATTAACGATTGTTTTAGAAAATAACTATCGATCTACACAGCCTATTTTAGATGTTTCAACCATTGTGATAAATAATAACCAGGAACGATTAGTCAATAAAATAGAAGGGCTAGAGAAAAAATTAATTGCCGCACATCCCGACAATCAAAAGGATACTGTAGCGCCTGCTGTGATTGCCTATGAAGTGCCGGAAGCAGAAATGATTGATATCACTGAACAAATTGTACAACTCATTCAAAAAGGGATTGAACCATATCAAATTGCTGTATTGTACAAGGAGCATAAATATGGTGAAGAGATTGCTCATTTTTTACAACAAAAAAATATTCCCGTTTATACCAAGCGCACAACTAACTTATTGGATCAAACCTTGGTAAAGCAAATCATAACCATTCTTGAATACTTAGTTTGTGAATTGGATCAACCTTACGAAGGGGCCAATTTATTATTTGAAATACTGCATTTTAAATGGTGGAATATCTCCCCTATTACCATTGCTAAACTCACTTTTGAAGCCAATCAATTAAAATATGGCGCACCTGAAAATTCTTTCCGAAAAGTATTGGTGGAAAAAACACAACAAGTACAAGGCAGTTTGTTTCAGGAAGGCGGTGTGCCAGAATTAGCAAAAGCGGTGCAGGTATTGGAGTCGCTGATTGGAGAAGTACCTAATGTAACCTTAGTAAACCTTCTTGAGCAAGTATTACAAAAAACAGGTATCATACAATCGGTATTACAATCTAATAATAAAGGATTTGAATTGGAAGTGATTACCAAATTCTTTGATTTTATAAAAGAGGAAACACATCGTCGTCCAAGTTTGCAATTAAAGGACTTAGTGGATATGTTGGAATTAATGCAAAAAGAAGGCATTCGATTACCACTTCCCATAACCACAGGCGGTGTAACGGGCGTAAATTTATTAACCACACATGGTAGCAAGGGATTAGAATTTGAATACGTTTTTGTAGCAGGCACCAATGCGCATTATTGGGAAAAGAAAAGAGCCGCGAATAATATTGGCTATACCTTACCCGACACGGTATTAAGTAGTTTGGAAAACGCCGATGACAAGGAAGAACTAAGAAGATTATTTTATGTAGCCATTACCCGTGCTAAAAAGGCAATTCAAATTTCCTATGCACTTAACCGAGCTGATGGAAAAGTTGCCGAACCTAGTCAGTTTGTAATTGAACTTATTGAAGGAAATGAAAAACGGATTGTTGAAAAACAATTGAACGAAGATATTAAACTTCAATACAAGCTTCTTCATATACAAACCACCATTCAACCACAGATAAAGCAACTAGAGGAAGATTTTATTGCCCCTAAGTTGGAGAAGTTTACTATGAATGTAACGGCATTAAACAATTATTTAAAATGCCCTTTACATTTTTATTACAATAGCCTTATTCGTGTTCCTTCGGGGAAGTCCGAAGCCACTACGTTTGGATCGGCAGTGCACGATGCATTGAATAAGCTGTTTAAAAAAATGCAAGAGCGCGATCAGGTATTCCCCGATAAACAGGAACTGGTGCAAGATTTTAATTTTTATATGCACCGTCACCGCGAAGCTTTTACGCAAGTAGAGTTCAACAATCGAAAGGAACAGGGCGAGATGGTACTTACAAAATATTATGACCAATATGTACAAGGATGGAATAAAGTAGTTACTACCGAGTACCGCATTAACAATGTAGTATTAAATGGTATTCCGCTAAAAGGGGCTATTGACAAAATCGAATTTGATGGCAAGCAAGTGGTGGTTATTGACTACAAAACAGGCAGTGTCGAAAATGCCAAGGAAAAATTATTCGCACCAAACGAAAAGTATCCAAATGGTGGAGATTATTGGAGACAGGCTGTGTTTTATAAAATATTATTAAAGCATCATCCTAAAAACTGGGATGTAACCACTGCCGAATTTGATTTTGTGGAACCAAATAAGAAAAAGGAATTCGAAAAAGTGGCCATAACCATACAAGACGCAGATATGACAACTGTGACACAGCAAATACAAACCGTTTGGCAAAAAATTCAAGCAAAGGAATTTTATACAGGATGCGGTCAACCTGAATGTCACTGGTGTAATTTTGTAAAAAACAACGAACTAACTGTTGCTTTACACGAAATCCCGAATGGCGA
>CANGMV010000217.1 GCA_947454745.1 Bacteroidota bacterium
ATGGAGTGGTTTGTGAGCCCATTCGCGTTGATGCCATTACCGAAAAAAAATTCACTTTCTTTTCCGATCCTGACGGGTTGCCGTTGGAATAGTATGAAGTGTAATCTGTTCTTTTCATTCAAAAATCATTAAATCAGTCGTAGGTTCAGGTTTTAAGAATATTTTAGCAATTAATTAAGTATCTTTAAGCAAATGAAAATGCATGCGTATCAAGTTTTATACATTTGCGATAATACTAGTATTAATTTTAGGGCATATCCAACAAGCTCATGCTCAAGCTTTGGATACAGCTATTGCCCGATATAAATCCAATACACAGTTTGAAAAATTATACTTGCATTTTGACAATACTAAATATGCTGCTGGTCAAACTATATGGTATAAAGCTTATTTAATGAATGGCTTTCAGCCTTCTCTGATTTCAAAAAACTGTTATGTGGATTGGTATGACGAAAATGGAGTTTTACTAAGTTCTACCATTACGCCCATTGTATATAGTTATTCCTCGGGGAGCTTTACATTGCCTGAAAACCTTAGTACTAAATCAGTTCATGCTGTCGCGTATACGATGTGGATGCGTAATTTTGATTCGGCTTATTTTTTCAAACAATCCTTTCCGATAGTAACTCGCAATTCAATTAATAATAATATTGAGGTGGGTGTAAGTGAAGCCTCGGTGCAATTTTTACCTGAATCAGGAATTTTATTAGCTAATAAATTAAACACCATTGCTTTTAAAGCGGTTAACAAAATTGGGTTGCCAACACCAATTTCGGGAGTCGTAAAAAATAGTAAAGGAGATTCAGTTACTTCTTTTAAGTCGATACATGATGGAATGGGAAAGTTTTTATTAACGCCTACTAGCAATGAATATTATACTGCAGTATGGAAGGACATGTTAGGGATAGTACATAAAACGGATTTACCTAAATCGGTAGAAGTGGGTGTGAATTTGCAAATAGAGTCAGGCCGTGCGAATAGATTATTTCGGGTACAAAGAACCAAAAATGCACCAGAACAATTGAAGGTGTTGCAATTAGTAGGTCAAATGAATGGTAGTATTTTATTTAAAGCCAATTTAAATTTATCCGATAAAGAATCAATTACGAGCAGCTTGCCCATAAGTAAATTAAGTTCAGGGATACTACAACTAACCGTATTTGATGCCAACGACCAGCCGGTTTGTGAGCGTGTTGTTTTTGTGAAAAATGATGATTATATTTTAAAAACCGAATTGCATGCCGATACTTTAAACATTTTAAAAAGAGGACGAAATGTTTTGGAGCTCGAATTAAAGGACAGTGTATACTCAAATTATTCCTTATCTATTACCGATGCAGGAACGAGTGAAGCACCCGATCAAACCATTGCCTCGCAACTTTTATTAACCAGTGATGTTACAGGACATATTTATAAGCCCGCTTATTATTTTGCTTCTAATGCCGACAGTGTTAATAATCATTTGGATTTAGTGATGCTTACCAATGGCTGGCGCAGGTATGTGTGGAAGGAAATTTTGTCGAATGCGCAGCCTACCCTGAAATACCCTATGGATTTGGGTTATCAAACAGTTTCGGGGAAAATATTGGGCTATGATGCACGTAAAATTAAAAAGCCCGAAACTATTAATTTGATTTTTGTTGCAAAGGATTCTAGTAATAATATGTTGGTACTTCCTATTTTAGAAGACGGCAGTTTTGAATCTAAAAACGCCATGTTGTATGACACCACAAAAGTGTACTACAAAATAAATGGAACCACAACAATTACAGATAAAAACATTCAGATTCAAAACGATTTATTTAAAGTTGATCCAATAATTGTTCAAGCTAATACGTATCCAATTTTTGACACCATTGGTAATAGCAAATTGCAATTACTGATTCAAGAACAAAACAGATTGGATTCTATTAAAAAATACAACACCTTAAAAGAAGTTACTGTTTTTGCAAAACAAAAAGCAAGAATTAAAGAATTAGACAAGAAATATACTTTTGGCTTTTTTTCGGGGGAGGCGGCTGCGGCATTTGATTTGAGTACGTTCGAAAATGCAAGTCATACTATTGACATTTACGATTTTTTGACCGGTAAGATTCCAGGCTTGGTAATTGGCAAAACGATTGGTGGCACTGCTACTCAGGGTGTTGTGGAATATAGGGGAGCTACTCCTTCGTTTTATGTAAATGAAATGCCTATACAAGCTTCAGACCTGCCCAATATCGTTATGAGTGATGTTGCCTATGTAAAGCTTTTTAATCCGCCATTTATAGGCGGATTGAATCCTGCAGCAAGTTCAACCGAAACAGCTATTACCGAAAAATCAACAGGTGTGGGAGGTGCTCGGCATTCAGCTAGCAACGTTACTCCTAGTGGCGCAGCAATTGCTATTTATACGAAAAGAGGAGGTGATGTAAACTATACTTCCAATAATTTAAAATCCAATCTTTCTTATAAATCATTAAATGGGTATGCGCCGGTAAAAGAGTTTTATGCGCCTAACTATGCCGAGAAAGCGCAAATGGATAATAACACGCAGGACTTGCGAACTACCTTGTTATGGAATCCTTGGTTAAGTTTAGATAAATCCAGTCAAAAAATGAAAATCGTTTTTTATAATAATGATATTTCAACTTCATTTCGTGTGGTACTTGAAGGAATGGATGGTAAAGGTAGATTAGTGCACATTAGTAAAATTTTTAAATAATGCGCTTTATGAAGTTTGCATTTACTTTTATATTATCCATTCTAACATTTGTTGTGCAGGCACAAATTAAAATGAATGGTAGGGTTGTTGACAGTGAAACCCAAAAGCCCTTGGAAGGTGTTACTATTTATTTAAGCCACACTACCAATGGAACTACTACCAATGCAAAAGGTGAGTTTCAGTTGGAGCATGTAAAGCCGGGCAAATATGAATTGGTAGCCACCTCCTTAAATTATGAGGATTATGTAATATCGGTACAGGTTGGATCAACGAGCGAATCTATTTCAATCCTTTTAAAACCTACTTCCAATCAATTAAAGGAAGTGGTGGTGGAGCCCTACGACGAAAATGGCTGGGATAAATGGGGGGATGCTTTTAAATCTTATTTTATTGGATCCGACTTATTGGCTTTGAACTGTGTTTTTACCAACCCCG
>CANGMV010000218.1 GCA_947454745.1 Bacteroidota bacterium
CTGGATCGATTTGATTCTATTTTATTAGCCACTCCATTTGTTTGGTTATTACTTCAGATTATCTTTTAGATGTTTTACATTTGCGCTTTAAATAATGAGTATGACCATACATAAAGAAGGAACTGCGTCCATTGCTTTAACTGCATTAGTAGTGGGAGCTATCAATATTGCTAACTTTTCTTATCTATATCCAGTAAGTGCTATTGCTGCTTGGGCATTATTTGTTCTTACGTTAGGATTGTTTTTGTTTATCGTTTCTTTCTTTAGAATGCCTAGCCGCAATTGGACCAATGATGCAAATGCAATTGTTTCTCCTGCCGATGGTAAAGTAGTGGTAATTGAGGAGGTTGAACCTGACGAGTATTACAAAGAAAAAAGAATTCAAGTAAGTGTATTCATGAGTCCAGCCAATGTGCATGTGAATAGAACTCCTATTGCAGGTAATATTATATACAACCAATACCATCCTGGTAAATTTTTAGTTGCATGGCATCCTAAATCTTCTACCGATAATGAACGTTGGTCGGTGGTGATTGAAAATGAAAAGGGTAGCATCTTATTAAAACAAATTGCAGGTGCTTTGGCGCGTCGTATTTGTAATTATGCATCCGTTGGCACCAAATTCGAGCAAACTGCAGAATATGGATTTATTAAATTTGGTAGTAGAGTGGATTTATTGCTTCCGATTGACACGAAAATAAATTGTAAAATAGGCGATGTGGTAAAAGGCGGCATCACTGTATTAGCTACCTGGTAATTACAAAATATTTTCTAGTTCCTTTAGATGCGTAATCGTATAAGTGGCTGGCACAGTAGGCACTGCGTTAATATGGTTTACAAATACGGAATCCATACCAATATTAATAGCTCCTTGAATATCGGCGCCTTCATTGTCTCCAATCATTATACTCTCTTCCAATTTTGCTTTAGATTTATCCAACGCATATTCAAATATCTCTTTATTGGGTTTAAGACTATTACTTGCTTCGGAAGTAATCACTTCAATAAAGTAGGGCGCTAAATTGGAATTCTTAATTTTTTTAAACTGCACCGATTCAAATCCGTTCGTAATTAAATGCATTTGATACCCCTTGGCTTTTAGGTATTCCAATATTTCGATTGTGTAGGGGAATAGATTGGTCTTGTTAGGTAGGATGTCTAAATAATCATGTGACATTTCCTTGGATAATTTTTCATCCGCAATTTTATAATCAAGTAAGCTTAAGTAAATACGCTTCCATCTCAATTCTTCTTGCTTAATAAAACCCTTTGTATATCGGTCCCATAGTCGGTGATTATGGACACTGTACAAATCGTAAAAGCCATCAAAATCGGTTATGCCTTTATTTTCCAATGCGTATTTTTGATGCAAGTCCAAAAGGGTTTCTTTGGAATTCATTTCAAAATCCCAAATGGTATGGTCAAGGTCAAAAAATAGGTGTTGGTAAGGCATTGTGAATTGGATAAAAGTTATATGTGGCGAATTTACAATATTGCCCCTATCTTTATTGCCTAATATCCTATTTTTATATGAATATTGTTATTACAGGTGCTTCGAAAGGAATTGGTTTTGCGATTGCTGAAATATTTGCATCCAATGGCCATTCTGTATACTTAAATAGTAAAACGCCTGCCGATTTGGGAAAGGCGGCGCACCAATTAAAATCCAGTTTCCCGAATTGTGTTATCGAATACATGGCTGCCGATTTATCTAAGGAGGATGAAGTGCATGCTTTTACAAAATGGTGTTTAAGCATAACAAGTCCCGATATATTGGTTAACAATGCAGGTTATTTTTTACCTGGCACTATTCAAACAGCACCGGCTGGTCAATTAGCGGAGCAGTTAAATGTGAATTTATTTTCGGCTTATCATACAACGCGTGCTATTTTACCTGTCATGATTCAAAAAGGGATTGGACATATTTTTAATATTTGTTCCATTGCTTCATTGCAGGCTTATGAAAACGGAGGCGCTTACAGTATTAGTAAATATGCATTACATGGATTTTCAAGTAATTTAAGACTTGAATTAAAAAATAAAGGAGTCAAGGTAACTGCTGTTTTTCCTGGCGCCGTGTTTACGAATAGCTGGGCTGGTTCTGGCGTTGATCCAAAAAGAATTATGGAAGCCAAAGATATTGCTAAAATGGTTTATGCAGCATCGCAATTAAGTGCACAAGCAGTTGTAGAGGATATTGTGATGCGTCCTTTATTAGGAGACTTGTAAAGCGCTGACTATTTTGATATTTCAAAAATAATTACAGCCTTTCTTCGGTATCGTCGATGCGTGGTTGGCTATTAAAACTTTCTCTTGCTTTTTTGGTGGCAGCTAATCTTTCTAAAATCACTTGTGCAATTAATTTTCCAGCGTCTTCGTTCGGGTTTGCGTTCAAAATATTTTTCAACTTCGCTTCAGACACATCAATTCGGTAAAGAATTTGTACCAGCTTTGAAAAATCATTTTTGATGAGTTCGTTAATGGTCTGTTCCAAACTTGGGGTATCTAATTTCTCGAGGGATTGTAAATTTATTTCCATACAATAATTTGTGCTAGTTAAATTTTTCAATTACACCCATACTAAATAATGCAAAGTCGTATTTAACAGGATCCTTACTATCTAAAGTTCGGCAATATTCGGTTAATTCCAATGCGGCCTGCCAATCGGTTTGAGGCCTTTTTAAAATTCCCAGGGCCCTTGAAACCCTTGCTACGTGCACGTCTATCGGTATGATTAATTCAGTAGGTTTTATGGCATTCCATAATCCGAAATCAACACCTTGTTGGTCCTTTCGAACCATCCATCTTAAAAACATGTTGAGTCTTTTACAAGTGGATCCTGAAGCTGGGCTTGCTATATGTTTTTGTGTTCGCTTTGGGGCATCTTCCATTGACATAAAATAGCTTTGAAAATGCATAAGTCCTGCCTCAACTGTATTGATTTTTTTTCTTGTTTGATGATGAATGAAAAATGCAGTCTCTAAACTTTTATGCTGACTGTAGTGGTGTTTAAAAAATGCTATACAATACAAAGCATCCGTGTCATTAAAGGTACGGTGAACAAAACCCAATATTTTTTTTAAATCCTTGGGTTGATGCTGGGTACAAAAATCATAGGGAGCAAAGTCCATCCGTTC
>CANGMV010000219.1 GCA_947454745.1 Bacteroidota bacterium
CCTACTCCGATTTCAGCTTCTACCGGTACCTCGTTCGGCAACACCATTGCACCCGTCATACAACGTAATATTAATTCTTTTAGCGCAGGTAATTCTGTTTCAACTGCATCAAACACCAATTCATCGTGTACTTGTAAAATCATTTTCGATTCCCAGTGCTGTTTTTTCATTTCTTCGTGAACACGAATCATTGCTAACTTAATCATATCAGCAGCAGACCCCTGAATAGGTGAATTAATTGCATTTCGTTCTGCAAATCCACGTACTGTAAAATTACTACTATTTATATCTCTTAACCAGCGTTTACGTCCCATGAGTGTTTCAACAAATCCTAATTCTTTAGCGTTGTTGATTTGTTCATCCATATATTTTTGAATATTTGGAAACTCTTTTTTATAATTATCGATAATTTCTTTTGCTTCGGTCCTTGAAATATTTAAATTCTCAGCTAATCCAAATGCGCCTTGACCATAGATGATTCCAAAGTTGACGCTCTTTGCTTTATAACGCATTTCTTTAGTAACATCTGTTTCGGCAATGCCATATACTTTTGCCGCTGTTGCCGTGTGAATGTCTTTTCCTTGTTTAAACGCTTCACACATATTAGGGTCACCACTTATTGCAGCTACAATTCTTAATTCAATTTGTGAGTAATCGGCACTTACTAAAACACGACTCGGATCCCTTGGTATAAATGCTTTTCTAATTTCTCTTCCCCTTTCGGAACGGATCGGAATGTTTTGTAAATTCGGATTGGTACTACTTAATCTTCCTGTTACTGCTACCGCCTGAGCGTAGCTTGTGTGAATTCTTCCCGTTTTTGGGTTGATCAATGCTGGAATTGCATCTACATAGGTTGACTTTAGTTTTGTAAGCTCTCTAAAGTTTAAAATATCATCGACTATTTTGTGCTTTGAAGCCATTTTTGATAACACATCTTCTCCGGTTGCATATTGGCCTGTCTTGGTTTTTTTTGCTTTTGGATCTAGCTTTAATATATCAAATAAAACTTCGCCTAACTGTTTAGGAGATGCAAGATTAAAGCGAACTCCAGCTTGTTCGAAAACCTTTTCTTCGCTTTTCTTTGCCTCTTCTTCCAAAACCTTACTATAATCACTTAAAAAAGTGGTGTCTACTTTTACACCCTCATATTCCATATCAACCAAAACGCGTACCAAGGGATTTTCAACTTCTTCAAAAACCTTTGTTACCCCCCTTTTAATTAACAATGGATCAAAACAGTGTTTTAGTTGTAATGTAATATCAGCATCCTCTGCTGCATATTCAGTTATTTGATCTAAGGGCACATCGCGCATGGTACCCTGGTTCTTCCCCTTTTTACCAATTAATGTTTCAATAGAAACCGGCTCATACCCTAAAAACTGAGCACTTAACAAATCCATACTCCGTCTACCTTCTGGCTCAATTACATAATGTGCTAACATGGTATCAAAAGTGTTTCCTTTTAGCTCTACACCATACCATTTCAATACCAAAAAATCATATTTTAAATTTTGTCCTATCCAGGTAATGTTTGTATTATCAAATAAGGGCTTAAATAGGTTTAAAATATTTCCTGCACCTTTTTTATCATTGTCATCATTTGGAACGGGTACATAATAACCTTCGTGTTCTTTAATTGAAAAACTCAATCCTACTAGTTGAACATTATTTGCATCTATCCCTGTTGTTTCCGTATCTATACAAATTTCTTTTTCTTTCTGTAAGATGGAAATCAAATTTTTAATTGCCTCTTCTCCTACAATAGATTTATATTCATGGTCAGTGTTCTCTATGTTTTTATTGACAATCAGTTGAGGTAGATCGCTTTCGGCATCATCGTCCACCTCCTTTGTATTTTCATCGGTTGGTTCTAAAACGGATTGTGTACCATGTTCAGCATCTAGGATTGTTGTCTTCGTCTTTATGGATTTTTCTCTTGGTGCTTTTACTACATTACCAAACAAGTCGGTTTGCTCCTCTTTTGCTTTTTCTGAAACCACTTCAAATGACGCACCCAGTATGCGTTTGCCAAGTGTTTTAAATTCTAATAAATTAAATATTTCGGTTAGTGCAGGAATGTTTTTTTCTGATAATTTATAATCCTCTTCGTGAAATTGTACAGGAACGTTGGTAATAATGGTTGCTAGCTTTTTACTCATTATTGCAGAATCTACACCCGCTCTTACCTTTTCACCCATCGCCCCTTTTATTTTATCAGCGTTTGCCAATACCCCTTCTAGTGTATCATATTCTTTTAACAATTTAGCCGCTGTCTTTTCTCCTACCCCGGGAATACCAGGTATATTATCTGCGGCATCACCCATTAATCCCAACATATCAATCACTTGGTCAACTCGAGCGATATCCCACTTAGCTTTAATTTTTTCTGCATCTAAGATTTCCCTTTCATTTCCAAATGCCGGTGGTTTCCACATATATACGTTGGGTTTTACCAACAATTGACCATAGTCTTTGTCGGGCGTTACCATATACACTTCATATCCTAAATCGGCCGCTTGCCATGCTAGCGTTCCAATTACGTCGTCGGCCTCGTAGCCATCACATTCTACCACAGGAATATTAAAGCCTTCTATGATTGCTTTAATATGTGGTAAAGAAGATAATAAATCCTCGGGTGCTTCTTCTCTGTTTGCTTTGTAATCCGTAAAATCGGTGTGACGTTCAGTGGGTGCATGTGTGTCAAAACAAACTGCTATGTGTGAAGGGTTTTCCTTTTTGATAATTTCCAAAAGGGTATTGGTAAAACCAAATTGTGCATTGGTATTAATTCCTGTACTTGTAATTCTTGGAGTTCTAATTAACGCATAATAGGCTCTATAAATAAGCGCCAATGCATCTAATAAATATAGTTTCTTAGCCATGCTGCTAAGGTAGCAAAAAAAACATCCCCAACACTTTCGTGTCAGGGATGTATTAAAACAAGCGATCAATAGTGAGTTGGTATGAGCAACTCAATTATTTTATTTTATACTTGTGCTTATAACGCTCATATAATTGCTTCTGTTTGTTATCCAAGGAAATATCGCGTCCTTGTATATATGCTTTTATCAATTGGTTTCCGCGCATATCTAAAATGTCGCCTTCGCTAATGATGATATTTGCATCTTTACC
>CANGMV010000220.1 GCA_947454745.1 Bacteroidota bacterium
AAGAATTGGCCGAACAAAAAGAAAAAGACAGTGCGAGCTTGGTTTTAGATGTACGAAAAGCATCAGAATATAAGAGTGAACATATTAAAGGAGCAATTAATGCCCCTTTAGATTTTATCAATGATAGCATGGCAATGATTGATAAAGACAAGACTTATTTTGTGCATTGTGCTGGGGGATATAGATCTATGATTTTTATTTCAATCTTAAAAGCCAGGGGATTTGATCATTTAATTGATGTGAAAGGCGGGTTTAAAGACATTAAGGAGTCGGGTAAATTTAATATCACTGAATTTAAAGTGCCTACTACATTATTGATGTAATAAGCTTATCGAATAAGTAATACTTGAATTAGGAAAGCCATCACAAATTAATGTGGTGGCTTTTTTGTAAATAATAATGTTTAATTTAAAGTAGAAAAATTAATCAAATGAGAAATAAAATATTTTTTGTTGTAAGCGGACTAATGCTATTATGCGTGTACTCTGTAGCCGCACAAAATGTAAAAACAGCGAATGTAAAAGGCATTTCGAAAAACATTAAAGTAATAAGAGATAAGTGGGGAGTGAATCATATTTATGCAAAAAATGAACAAGATTTATTTTATGCACAAGGATATTGTGCAGCAAAAGATAGATTGTTTCAATTTGAAATTTGGCGCAGACAAGCAACAGGAACGGTTGCTGAAATATTTGGGACAAGGGAGTTGAAAAGAGATATAGGGACTAGGTTGTTTAAGTTTAGAGGGGATATGAAAAAAGAATTAAATCATTATCATCCAAGAGGTCAACAAATTATACAAGCCTATGTAAACGGGGTGAATGCATATATAAGTGAAGTGAATCAACATCCTGATTTATTGCCTATCGAGTTTCGATTGTTAAATATTCAACCACAAAAATGGACAACCGAAGTAGTAATATCAAGACACCAGGGATTGTTGGGTAACAGTACACAGGAATTGAATATTGGAAGAGCTGTTGCGAAAGTGGGTGATAAAAAAGTAAAAGAAATTATGTGGTTTCATCCACAGGATCCGAATATAGTTTTGGATTCTGCAATTGACGGCAGTTTGTTAAATGAAAACATTCTAGCACTTTACAATGCCTATAGAACCGAAATAGAATTTACAAAAAACGACCTCGCCGAAGTTGATGAAGATGATGTAATGCTTAATCAAAACAAATCAAAAAAATCAGCACCTTTTTTGTCCGATCAGGAAATGGAGGGCAGTAATAATTGGATAGTAAGTGGTAAAAAATCGGCAAGTGGATTTCCAATGTTAGCAAATGATCCGCATCGAAAAATAGCACTTCCCTCTTTAAGATATATTGTGCATTTAAATGCACCGGGCTGGAATGTAATTGGTGGCGGAGAACCAACTATACCAGGTGTTTCCATAGGACATAATGATTATGGTGCTTGGGGATTAACTATTTATGAAACAGATGGAGAGGACATTTATGTGTATAATTTGAACCCCCAAAATCATGCACAATATTGGTATAAAGGTGCCTGGAAAAATATGCAAACAATTCAAGATACCATTGCAATAAAAAACGAAAAATCGCAAATTGTACAATTACAATATTCTGTATATGGCCCTGTCATGTATATTGATAGTATACATCATAAGGCCTATGCGATGAAATGTGCGTGGATGGAACCAGGCGGTGCTCCTTATTTAGCTTCATTAAGAATAGATCAAGCTAAAGACTGGGAAAATTTCAGAGATGCATGTAGTTATAGTCATATTCCTGGAGAGAATATGATATGGGCAGATAAAAAAGGAAATATAGGTTGGCAAGCAGTAGGCATTATTCCTATTCGAAAAAATTTTAGTGGTTATGTACCTGTGCCAGGTGATGGCAGGTATGAGTGGCAGGGATATTTACCTATTAAAGAACGCCCCCATTTATTAAATCCGAGTAAAGGATATTTTGCAACAGCGAATAACAATGTTACTCCTAACAATTACAATCGATGGGATGCAGTTGGGTATACATGGTCGGATGCTTTTAGAGCAGAGCGAATTAATGCAGTGTTAAACCAAAAAGAAAAAATCACATTACAAGATATGGCAGCTATGCAAACAGATTACTACTCGATACCGGCAAGCATCATTGTGCCCTTGGTGAATAATTTGCAATTGTCTAATTCACAAATGAAAACAATACAAGAAAAGTATTTAGGGAATTGGAATTATATTTTAAACAAAGAAAGTATTGCAGCTGGATTTTATGTGATGTTGGAAAAAGAAATCATGAACGAGGCAAATAAATTATTTGTTCCAGAAAAAATCAAAGGACTTGTTTCAATGCAATTATCAAAAGTGATTGAGCGTATTCAAAACCCCGGCGCTTATTTTTCAAGCCCTTCCATAGAGCAAAGAGATTTGTTTCTAATAAAATGTTTTGAACAAGCCTTCAAAAAAATGGCTGATAAATTTTCTTCAGGAATGAACAACCCTATCCATTTCACCGATTGGCAATATGGGCAAGCGAATTACAAGCATATTCTTTTTGAACATCCACTTGCACATTTAGTAGATGCAAAGACTCGACAAAAATTAAACCTTGGTCCATTGCCAAGAGGGGGCAATGGTTACACAGTTGGTTCCACAGGTAGTGCCGAAAACCAGTCAAGTGGCGCTAGCTTTAGAATTTTAATGGACACCAAGGATTGGGATAGCACTTTAATTATTAATACCCCTGGTCAGTCAGGTAATTATAATAGTCCCTTTTACAGTAACTTATTTCCAATTTGGGCGAATGATGGTTACTTTCCAGCCCTTTTTACAGCCAAAAAGATTCAAAAAGCAGGGGTAGAAAACTTAATAATTAGTACAAATAATTGATAATCAAATTTTTATGAGTAATTAAAGTAATATATTTTAAAATATAATTTATGTATAATATTGATTATCAATATATATATGCATTTGTGCTTAGGATATCGACTATTTTCATAGAATAAACTTTAACATTTCATTAATATCTGCCAATAATTGTTAAATTCGCTTTCTAAATTTTTTATATGAAAAAACTTATGTTGATGTTGACTCTAAGTTTATTGACTG
>CANGMV010000221.1 GCA_947454745.1 Bacteroidota bacterium
AATCTTCCTAAGCACAATGTCTTATTTGTTAGTAATCATCAAACCTATTTTGGAGACGTCATTGCTTTTGTACATATTTTTTGTGCAGTGAAATGGCGCAAGTTCAACAAGTTGGGCATACCTTATTATTTATTGAATCCATTTACCAATGTTTTTTTTGTAGCAGCGGAGGAAACCATGAATAGCAATTGGCTTACCAAGATGTTTAAGCTGGGCGGTGCTTTGACAGTAAAGCGCACATGGAGAGCTGAAGGAAAAGATGTGAAGCGTGAGCGAGACGAAGTGGATACACAAAAAATTGACCAAGCCTTATCAAAAAGTTGGGTAATCACATTTCCGCAAGGAACTACAAAGCCATTCGCGCCAGGACGTAAGGGCACTGCGCATATTATTAAGAAGAATCATCCAATTGTAGTCCCTGTAGTTATCAATGGATTTTGGAGAGCCTTTACGAAGAAAGGCTTGACCTTTAAAAAAGTGGGAACTCCATTGTCTATTCGATTCAAAGCACCACTCATAATTGATTATAACGCATCGGTAGAAGATATTCTAGCGCAAATTATGGAAGCGATAGAGCAGAGCAAAGAGTTCATGTTGAAAGGCAAACACCACAGCTTAAACGAAAATAAGCAAGCTTAGTCTTGTGTAAAGAAAGCTTTTAATTCGGGAGCGTCATCGGGCTTCATTTTTCCAGACAATATCAATCGCAATTGTCTTCTTCTTAATGCACCTTCATAAAATTTAATTTCTTCCTCGGTTTCAGCAATAATTTCAGGCACTTTTTTAGGTCTTTTGTTTTCGTCTAACGCTACAAAAGTAAAAAAGGCTTCATTGCTCAATACTCTTGTTTGTGTAATCATGTTTTGATTCCACACTTTTAAATGTACTTCCATGGAAGTGTTAAAAGCACGAGTTACAATGGCTTCGATACAAATTACATTTCCCAGTTTAATTGGAGTCTTGAAACTTAAATTGTCAACCGATGCGGTCATAGCAGCCGAATTGCAATGCTTAGCTGCAGAAAGATAAGCGGCAATGTCCATCCAATACATAAGCTTACCACCCATTAAATCACCAACCGTATTGGTGTCATTGGGCAATACCAATTCGTTCATAGTGATAAAGGAGTCACTTGCTTTTCTTGCTTCCATGTCTTGTAATTATATCCTAAAGATACAAATACTTAGATAACACAGTGTTCAAGTTTTGAAAGGTAAGCTGGGTCTACGTCTGCGCCATGTCCTGGGGCGTCGCTGATACTTAAATGCATTCCTGAAAATTGAACACCACCAACAATTGGATCTTCTAAATGACCCAACAAACAAGTGTCCATATCATAGTATTTTACATTGTCATGTGCCATAGCAAAATGCATCTTAGCGCTTAATGCTAAACGACTTTCCAACATACCACCCATCATACAAGCCATATTGTTTTTGGCACCAATGTCTTGAATTTTTATAGCTTCCTGAATACCTCCACTTTTTGAAAACTTAATGTTTATTAAATGACAGGCTTTGTTGGCTATTAATTTTCTTGCATCGTGGTGTGTAAATACCGATTCGTCGGCCATAATAGGAATGGGTGTAGCTGCACACAATGCCGGCAAATAATCGTCATAGTATTTGTGCATGGGCTGCTCGCAAAATTCAATATTAAAAGGAGCTAGTCCTTGAAGTACAGGCAGGGCATCTTCTTTAGACCAACCCTGATTGGCATCGATTCTTAATTTAATGGTATCGCCAATTGAACTTCTTATTTTTTGTATGCGTTCGATGTCGGTTTTGGGATCCTTTCCCAATTTCACTTTTATCATCGTCACTCCTTTTTCTTTAAACTCAATAGCCTGAGCTGCCATTGCATCGGGAGTACCAATACCAATCGTTAAATCGGATTCGATTGCTTTTTGCTTACCCCCTAAAAAGGCATATAAGGGTTGGTTGGCAGCTTTTGCAGCAATATCATATAACGCAATGTCAAAGGCGCTTTTAATAGTGTAATTGCCAGCAATGATCGTGTCAATTTCGGCAAGCCTAGTTGCAATTTCTAAAGGGTTTTTCCCTTTCCAAAAGGTTGCAAAATCCTTAGCATGGTTGTAGCAACTTATTTGTGTTTCGCCAACAATCATTGGGAAAGCAGAGCATTCTCCTAAACCTATAATACCCTCATCGGTGTGCACTTTTATAAGTACATTTTGTGCAAAGTGCATGGTGCCTGTTGCAATGGTAAAGGGGATCATTGGGATCTTAAACATATAAATCTCTGTCTTCGTAATTTTCATAACCACATAGTTTAATTAAGTAGGATTTTAAAGGTACTAATTCTTTGTGATTCCCTTTTTCCATCCGATATTTGCTATACGAACTAATGTTAGCATGAACCTATCTTTTGACAACACCCAAAATGCATTTGCATACAAGAGCACAGCCGATTTAAAAAAAGCAAAGTTTTTAATCAGTGCCATTCAAAGTCCATTAATGGTTTCTTTGGCCACAAAGGCAACGCCTATTTTAATAAAATATGGGATGCCAATTAATGGCATTTTACGTAGTACGGTATTTCAGCAATTTGTTGGAGGAGAAACACTCGAAGAGTCGGCAAGATCCACAAAGCTTTTAAGTTCTTATGGTGTACAAGTAATCTTAGATTATGGTGTTGAAGCGAAGGAAGGTGAAGCTAATTTCGATGATGTTACGGAGCATATTATTGAGGCCATTGATTTCGCAGCTACACAAAGTAACATTCCTTTTGTAAGTGTTAAATTAACAGGTATAGCGAGCCAAGAATTATTAGAACATTTAAATGAAGCTCCTCGATTAAGAAGTGGCATTCACGATAGCGAGTCCGATAATGCAGCATGGGAAAGGGTTAGAGAAAGAATGTATGCAATATGTGATGTGGCTCAGGAAAAGGGGGTGGGCATTTTGTTAGATGCCGAAGAAACTTGGATACAGGATCCAATTGACCGATTGGCGGTTGAATTAATGTCGGTTTACAACAAAGAAAAAGTAATCGTGTTTAATACCTATCAATTGTATCGAAA
>CANGMV010000222.1 GCA_947454745.1 Bacteroidota bacterium
GATTATATACAAAAATAGGAATGTTATTCGAGCAAACGAAGCTACTTTTGTGATATGATTAAAAATACACTTTTAAAGGCCATAGAAGCAGGTGCAAAGGAGCTGACACACTATTTTAACGGAACCTTTACCATTTCAAGTAAGGGCACCTTAAACGACCTAGTGACCGAAGCAGATCATGCATCCGAAAAGGCCATTTTTAAAGTAATTCAGGATAACCACCCCGACCATTTTATTTTAAGCGAGGAAACGGGTGCTATGCCAACAAGTTCTACCACTAAGTGGATAATTGATCCGATTGATGGCACGATAAATTTTGCCAACGGCATTCCCATTTGTTGTGTGAGTATTGGTGTAGAAGAAAATGGAGAAATGATAATGGGAGCGGTGTATAATCCATTTATGAATGAATTGTTTTTTGCCGAGAAAGGAAAAGGAGCTACACTTAACGACAAGCCGATTAAAGTAAGCGATAAAGATAATTTATTGGCAAGCTGTTTAGTTACGGGCTTTCCATATCAATATTTGGATACCGAAAATGGCCCACTACAAATTTTTGAAAAACTAATTCGAAAATCAATACCGGTGCGCCGTTTGGGTAGTGCAGCTTTGGATTTGTGCTGGACTGCAGCGGGTCGCTTCGACGGCTTTTACGAACATAAATTACAAGCTTGGGATAGTGCTGCTGGTTTTTTAATTGTGCAGGAAGCAGGCGGAATGGTTACCGATTTAAAAGGTGAAAAATACAATCCATATCAACCAGGCATCATTGCCACCAACGGAAAAATTCATGAATCATTATTAGCCCTCGTAAAGGGTGGATCTTTATAAAATAAATTATGTCAGAAAGAACAGAAATAGAAAAATTAGGAGAGTTTGGTTTAATTGATCATCTCACAGAAAACTTTGAAACCTTCAATGCATCCACTATTTTGTCGATTGGTGACGACGCGGCAGTGATTGATCATTTTGGAAAACAAACGGTTATTACAACCGATTTATTAGTGGAAGGTGTACACTTTGATTTAATGTATACACCTTTAAAACATTTAGGATATAAATCGGTAATTGTAAACCTAAGTGATATATATGCAATGAATGCTCAGCCCACACAAATCACGATGAGCTTAGCTTTCAGCAATCGTTTCAGCTTGGAAGCACTTGAAGAATTTTATTTAGGAGTGCAAATTGCATGTGAAAAACATGGTGTGGATTTAATAGGAGGGGATACTTCTACTTCACAAAAAGGATTGGTTATTTCGGTAACCGCATTGGGTGAAGTAACACCGGATAAGTATGTAAAAAGAAGCACTGCAGAAAGTGGAGATTTAATTTGTGTGTCGGGCGATTTGGGTGCTGCATTTTTAGGATTGACATTAATGGAAAGAGAAAAGAAAATCTTTTTAGAAAATCCACAAGTGCAACCTACCCTAGAAAATGAAGATTATATAGTAGGCCGTTTATTAAAACCAGAAGCAAGAAAAGACATCGTAGATTATTTATCGGAACAAGAAATTATTCCAACGGCCATGATGGATATTAGCGATGGATTAAGTAGCGACATATTACACATTTGCAAACAAAGCAATTTAGGTTGTAGATTGTATGAGGAAAAAATTCCATTGAACGAAGCTACAAAGGCCGCTGCGTTTAAGTTTGGTCTCGACCCAACTGTATGTGCTTTAAATGGAGGAGAGGACTATGAATTACTTTTCACCATGAAACAATCCGACTACGATAAAATTACTTTACAAGAAGAGATCAGTGTAATTGGTTATATGTGTGATAAAGAAGAGGGCACTAAAATAATTACAAAAGGCAATAATGTGTTTGACATTAATGCACAGGGGTGGAATGCATTTTCGAAATAATTACTATTGCACAACAATTTTTAATAACTGCCGATCTGCACTTAAACAAAGTAGGTCGGCAGTTTCATTTACACCAATTGTACCCGTTATACCCATGACCTGCATAACACGTGCGGGATATAAGCTACACATTCTAATAGCTTCGCCTAAATCAATTCCTACATGGGTTACTAAATTATTAACCGATTTAATTTGTGTTAAGGCCGATCCACTAAGGGTTCCAGCCGATTCGTATTTATCATCAACCAAATAGTGTTGGTATTTTCCCGATGTGGTTGTTGTAACCGCGTCGGTAATACAAAACAATCTTTCACCCATTAATTGCTTTGCAATTTTAATGGCACTAAAATCAACATGGTATCCATCGGCAACCAAACTGCACATAGCGCGTTTGTGATTAAATAGGGCGCCAACCAAACCAGGAGCACGATGTTGTAATGGACTCATGGCATTGTATAAATGTGTAGCTACGCGAATAGTATGATTTAAAAATTCGGTGGCCACTTCATAACTCGCATTGCTATGTCCAGCAGAAACTACGATACCATTGGCCTGAATCAGGTCAATAATTTCGTTACTACAAACCTCGGGTGCCAGGGTAATCATGCTAATCCATTCTTTACCATAAGCCAACAGGTCTTGTACTTCTTGCAAGCTAGGTGAGTGAATAACTGCTGCACTATGTGCTCCTTTTTTTTCAACATTAATCCAAGGACCTTCAATGTGTAATCCAATACAACCCTTTCCTCCATTGGTTTTATAAGCCTTAACCGCATCAATCGCTTTGTAAATGATATCGGAATTTTGTGAAGCAATAGTAGGTTGAAAATAGGCCGCACCGCCCTTTAAGCAATACTGATATATTTTTTCGATACAATCTGCATCGGGAAATTCCGATAGTAATTTTTCACTCGCCCCGTAAATTTGTAAATCTATTAATGTGGGTACGATTAATGGGTATGCGTTTTTATGGTCATATCCTTCTTTACCAATGGAAATAATTTTTCCCTCTTTTACTTCCACCACCACTTCAGAAATCCAATGATCACCAGTAAATAATTCTTGTGCTGAATAAAATGTAGACATATGAAAATTGTTTATAGGGGGGTAGTTATTTATAAAATCGAAAAATCATCTGCGTCTTTCCAAAA